>JBKJWG010000309.1:0-7834 GCA_046716985.1 Anaerolineales bacterium
CAAAATGGTTTTTTTTCTTGTGTTTCTTATTCCCCCCCCGCGTGGGCGGGTTGCCCCCCCCCCGCCGCCAGCGAAGAATCCACCACTGCGACGATTTCGGAATTGTCTCATCCTTCAGCGATCTCGAACTGGATCTGGCGCTGGTCGATGATCTCTTTGGCTTTATGCAAGATCTCACCCGCCGAAGCTTCGCCGTTGGCGGCGGCCTGGTGCTGCTCGATGTCGGCGTAAAAGACCCGCATCGCCAGCGTGTAGCTGCCGCCGGTTTCGGGCTCGCGCAGGTGCATGGTGAAATCCATCTTGGGGTCGATGGCCTCGACCAGGCTCACCGCGGCCACTTCGTGGCCCTGGCTATTGGTAATGGCCACTTCGATATTAGGCCGCCGCTGGAACGGGGTCAGCGCGGCGTGCACATCGATGCGCACGCCATCCCGGCGCGGCGCGGCACTCAGCTGGCGGATGCGCACCTCGTTGGGCGGCACGGGCGCCTCGCCGGATTCGGTGAAGAAGATGTCAGACATGGAGCTGAGATTATAGCCGCGGGGAAAGCAGCGTAACCATGGGCTAAAGGTAGTGTTCCTAATTAGAATAGTTTGTTTACTAGCTTCTTCATCCAATTCAAAGGACAAAGGAGAAACACATGAAACTGAAATTTTCAGCTCCAAAACAGATTACCTGGTGGATCGCGGTAGCCGCCGGCGTGATCGGCATTCTGAACCATTACGGAATTCTTTCCTTCGTTGACAGCAGCACTGCATTCCTTCTCGTGATGGCTGGTTTTATTATCCTGGCCCTCGCCACAACGAATAAAGGTCTCTAGAGACAAAACTATCAAAAAAGCCCGGTCAGAGACCGGGCTTTTTGATTCTTTGGCTTTTTGGGGCTGCGTTTGGTTAGGCCTCATCTCCGACAGCTTTCATATAGTTTCGATAGGCTTCGAGCGCTTGCTCGACCAGGTTCTTGAATTCAACATTGCGCTCTGGTTGACGGGTTACCGGCGGCCGGGTTGCCAGCTGCAGGATGACACGCTGCAGCGCGTCATAGGCCGCGGAGCGGTCAGTGGCTGCCTGGATGCTATTGGCTTGCATGGGGACAGTCTATCAGAACAATTGTTCTAAGTCAAGTGGGATTGCCTCGATTACAATGGCGACGGAGGACGAATGCCCGATCATTTTGAGACTTTAGCCATCCATGCCGGCCAGCCGCCGGACCCCAGCACCGGCGCGATCATGACGCCCATCTACCAGACCGCCACCTTCGTGCAGGAGGCGGTCGGGAAGACCAAGGGCTATGAATATTCGCGCAGCGGCAATCCAACGCGCACCGCGCTTGAAAGCTGCATAGCCGCGCTGGAAGGCGCGGCGCACGGCTTGGCATTTGCCTCCGGCTTGGCGGCCACCGATACCATCGTGCGCCAATACGCGCCCGGCGACCACATTTTGGTCGGCAGCGATGTGTATGGCGGCACGTTTCGATTATTCGACAAAGAATATCGCCGCTATGGACTCGAATTCAGCTACGTAGACGTAGCCGACATGGAGGCCATCAAAGCCGCGCTGAAGCCGAATACGCGGCTGGTGTGGCTGGAGACTCCCACGAATCCGTATATGGGACTGGCTGATATTGCAGGGATTGCAAAGATCTTGGGCGGGTCTGAGACCCACCCCTACAAAAAAGGCGAAAAGCCGCTGCTGGCGGTGGATAACACCTTTGCCACCCCGTATTTGCAGCAGCCGCTGGCGCTAGGCGCCGACATCGTGGTGCACTCGGCCACTAAATATTTGGGCGGCCACTCCGATGCAGTGCTGGGAGCGGTGGCGCTTAACGATCAAACGCTCTTTGAGCGCCTGTCGTTTTTGCAGAACGCGGCCGGCGCGGTGCCCGGGCCGCTGGATTGCTTCCTTATTTTGCGTGGGCTCAAAACTTTGCACCTACGCATGGATCGTCACTCCGCCAACGCAACGGCGGTTGCAGATTTTCTCGCTACCCATCCGAAAGTCAGTCATGTTTATTATCCATTTCACGCTTCGCACCCGCAGCAGGCGCTTGCACGCAAGCAGATGCGCAACGGCGGCGGCATGCTCTCGTTCGAGCTTAAGGGCGGGGAGCAGGCTGCCCGCAAAGTGGCGGAGAGCACGCGCATCTTCGCCCTGGCGGAATCGCTGGGCGGGGTCGAATCGCTGATCGAGGTACCGGCAGCCATGACGCACCTCTCGGTGGCCGGCTCGCCGCTGGCCGTGGACGCGGGCTTGGTGCGCCTCTCAGTCGGCGTAGAGCATGTAGAAGATCTGATCGCGGATCTGGAACAGGCGCTGAAAAAAGTCTAGTGGGGTGAATATTCTAAAAACCAAACCTTTATTCATATTGTTCTTTTTGCTGGCGACTGTTGTAATTGCAGCATGCAGCCAAGACGTTCCCGGCCAGGGTATTAGTGGGCTTGTTTTACTAGGGCCGCACTGCCCCGTGGTACAGGAGGGACAACCCTGCGATGACACACTGTTTCAGACTACTCTGGTAGTAACAACAGCAGATGGATCACGCGTGGTCAAAGAGTTTTCATCTGACGTAGATGGAAGGTTTGAGGTCCTGCTGCCCATTGGCGAATATACGATCAGATCCTTTCAAGGGGTTACATTGCCATATTGCTATAGCGACCCAGTGAAGGTAAGCGCAGGCACAATGAGTGAAATTATTGTGCACTGCGAGACGGGCATACGCTAGGTGAGGCGGTCGCCGATTTGGAGAGGCGCTAAAGAAAGCCTAATCTACGCGGCGTGTAAATAAAATCGACGGGCTATAATCTAACCAGATTTTAGGAGGCTCAATGAATTTCTTTAAGCGTTCTGCTTTGATAGCCATCACACTATTGATGGTATTTGGTTCCGTGGCTCCGGCCTACGCTGGTGACGAAGTGACGGTGCATGTTAATAACAAGACCGGAGCCCAAGTGACGATCATTTTCCGCGGTCCGACGGATGATTTTTTTGCCTTGAAAAAGGGCGACAATGTCGTGAAGCTGGAACCCGGTGTGTATCTCTACCGATACACTGCATGTGGCCACAGCAACCATGGCACGTTCACCGTGGGATTTAGTACGACACTCGTGCTGAAAAAATGTGAAAAAAGCCAGGAAGCGCGCGTGACGATCGAAAACTTGACTGGGCACACGTTCAGTATTACGCTTACGGGCCCCAAGCATTACTCGTTGACAGTAAAACCCGGTGACAATAAGGTTACGCTTGTGCCCGGCGCATATCAATATTCAACGAACGCATGCGGCAAGATCGAAACGGGCACGATCAAAATCAAGGCAAACAACACGCAGACCTGGACTTGGGACTGCGACTAGTTCGTTCATTAATCTCACGTTAAATAAAACACCCCGAACTCGGGGTGTTTTTATTGGCAAGCTGTTTCGAAACAAGGTCACTTGTGAGGCATGTCCAGACGGATTCCTCGCTTCGCTCGGAATGACAAAGAGGAATTGCGGAAAGGGGTTATTCCGAAGACGACACAATGATGGATTCTTCGGCTCGCCGAGCTCGCCTCAGAATGACAGAAGTTTATTCGTCGTAGAGCACGGTGGCTTCGGCGTAGTAGCGCACGCCTTTGCGCGCTACGCGCTCGTTGACCCAGCGCTCGAGGGCCTCGTTCTTGGCGTCGATCGATTTATTCGAAGACAACTCATCCAGCGGATAGTTGACGCGCAGAGCGCGCGGCGAAATGGTGAAGCGAGTGATGCCGGGCGGCAGCAGGATGCCTTGCGTGCAAAGCTCCAGAACTTCAGCCGGCTTGAATGGCGGATAGACGACGATGGCAGTCAGGTTTTCGTATTTGCCGTTGAGCTCGGCGATCTGCTGCGCGGTAGTGCGATCCAGCTCGGCGGTGTGCATGTAGCTTTCGGCGATCTCGACCAGCTTGCGCGCCCGGCTGGCCAAGTCTCCGGGGACACTGCGGGCGATGAAGGCTTTGTTATCCGGCGTCTGCAGCCAGACCAACGTTTTTTGCGGCCAGCGGCTTTGCTGGCGTTTGACGGTGGGGTCAATATCGCGCAGGGTCATGCCTTCCATTTTGCTTAATGTGTCGAGAAATTTCTGCGGATCCCAATTCCATAGTACGTGGTTCCAGGTGCGCAAATCGAGGCCGGGGTCATCGGCCGGCACGATCTGGGCCAGCGCATGCGGGATGCCCATCAGGTTCAGCGCGGTGGTGCGGTTGGCGCCGTCCAGCACCATGTAGCGGCCGGAGCCATCTTCGAACGGAGTGACGATGGGCGGGTTGCGCAGCACGCCGCTGGCGCGCAGGCGCTCGACGAGCGGCTTGGAACGCTGCTCATCGTGCCACTCGTGCGGCACCAGCTTCTGCGTGGGAAGGATGCGGAGAGTGGGGAGGTCAGTCGGCATGGTTGGTTTTTTTATTTGCGCTGCGATTATCCTTCGCTGCGCTCAGGATGAGACGATTGTTATCGATGGATGAAATCGAGCACATCGATCTTGGTGAGGATCCCGACCACGCGGCCGCCGTCGTTGACCAGCACCACATTGTTGCGCACGATCTCGGGCATGGCATCCGCCAGCGGGGTGTGAGCGGGCAAGCTGGGCGGCGCTTGCTGCAGCAGGCCGCGAATGCTTTCGTCTCCGGGGCGTGGATTCTTGCTTTCCAGCATGTGGGTAAGCAGGTCACCTTCGCGCACCAGGCCGATCACCTCGCTGCCGCCGTTCATTGCGGGCAGCTGCGAGATGCCATATTCCTTCATCTTGGCGACCACATCGGCGATGCGATCGTCGGCGGAAGCTGAAATCAGCTCGCTGATGGTCTTGGCGCCCAGCACCTCGCGCAGCGTAGCTTCGCTCCATTCGGATTCAAGGAAGCCGTTCTCGCGCATCCACTTGTCGTCGAAGACCTTGGAGAGATAGCGGTTGCCGGAATCGGGCAGCAGGACGACGGCGAGATGCTCGCCTTTGAGTCCCAAACAATATTTGACAGCGCCAGCCAGGGCCGCGCCCGAGGAGCCGCCAGCGAAGATGCCCTCTTCTTTGACCAGGCGGCGCGTCCACACGAAAGATTCTTTATCGGTGACGCGGATGATGTCATCCACCACGCTCATATCGGTGGTGCCGGGCAAAAAGTCTTCGCCGATGCCTTCGACCTTATAGGTGATAGCTTCCACGCCGGGCGGAATCTTGCCTTTGTTCTGCCAAATTTCCTTGAGGATCGAGCCGGTGGGGTCCACGCCAATGATGCGGATCTTGGGATTCTTTTCCTTGAGATATTTGCCCACACCGCTGATCGTGCCGCCGGTGCCCATGGAGATGATCACATCGGTGAGCTTGCCGCCGGTCTGCTCCCACAGCTCGGGTCCCGTGGTGAGGTAGTGGCTTTGAGGATTCTCGGGGTTGTAATATTGGTTGGCAAGGATGGTGTTGGGGGTTTCTTCGGCCAGGCGGCGGGCGACTTTGTAATAGGAGCGCGGATCTTCTGGCGCCACGGCGGTGGGAGTGATCACCACCTTGGCGCCAAAGGCGCGCAATAGTTGGATCTTCTCCTGGCTCATCTTATCGGGCATGACGAAGATGCACTTGTAGCCGCGGATGGCGCAGATGATGGCCAGGCCCACGCCGGTGTTGCCGGAGGTGGATTCGACCACGGTGCCGCCCGGCTTGAGACGGCCGCTGCGTTCGGCTTCGTCGATGATGTTCTTGCCGATGCGATCCTTAACGGAACCGCCCGGATTGAAGAATTCGGCTTTGGCGTAGAGGGGAACGGCAAGGTCTTTGGCGACCTTGTTGAGGCGCACCAGCGGCGTGTGGCCGATGGTGCCGGTGATGTCGTTGTATACGTGCAGCTTGTCGGACTCAGGCAGCCCGGATGGGGTCATTCGTTCTCTTTCTGGTTATTTACGAGGAAGCAGTAGCGTCAAATCTAGTGTACCGCTAGTTACAGTTGTTCGCCACGTGTTCTTCGAAAGTTTCGGCGAAGACGTGCTTGCCGGAGCCGTCGCAGGCGGCCTGGAAGAAATAGAAGGTCGAGCTGGCAGGGTTGGCCACAGCTTGCAGCGCCTGCAAACTGGGCGCGGCGATGGGACCAGGCGGGATCAAGTATACGTAAGTGTTATAGGGCGAATCAATGGCGAGATCGGCTAAAGTGAGTGGTGTCTTCCACCAGGACTTGGTGGCCGCGTCGTAGCCCAATGCGTATTGAACGGTTGGGTCCGCTTCTAACTTAATGCCAGCATGAAAACGATTGAGGAAAACAGAAGCGATCAACGGCATCTCGTCTTCGTTCACAGCTTCGCGCTCCACGATCGAAGCCAGGGAAAGCCCCTGATGAAGGGTTAATCCTTGCTGCTCGAAACCAGCGCGTATTTCCGGGCTTACGGTGCTATCGAAGGTGAGCAGCAATGCATTCAGCAGCCCAGTTGCATCCACTCCACGGTCTATTTCGAAGCTACCGGGACGCAGGTAACCCTCGAGGCTGGCGCCAATGGGGAAACCTGCGGACAGTGATACATCCGCCGGTGGGGTCCAGGCGGCCAGCAGAAAGTCTTCGGGCTTCACGCTTACGCCGGCGCTGGGCAGGGCGGCGGCGATCTCTTCGAGCCGCCAGCCGGGCAAGATGACCAGGGTGACGGATTCGGGCGTCGGATCAAGCAGCGCGGTGGCGATCTGAGGGGCGTTCATGGCCGGGCTGAGCACAAAGTCACCGGTTTGTAATTGGGTGTCGAGTCCTGTGTAGACCAAATAACCGCTGAATAAATTAGCCTCTCGGATGAGGCCGGCCGACTGCATGCGCGCTACGATGTCGGTGGTCGGCTCGTCGAGGCCGATGTCGAAGTTGACCGTCTCGCCGGCTAGGTCCATTGGGCGCAGCAATGCATCGGCGCGCCAGCCCAGTTCTATGCCGAGCCGGGCGCGCTGAAAAGCGCCCAGCGCCGGCGAGGGCGGGCCGAAAGAATCTTCGGCGCGGGCGATGAGGCTGCTGGCCGCGATGAAGGCGGCGAAAGCCAGCGCGATGAGCAGGCCGAGGACGGCGATGCAGGAGAGGGGGGAATTTCGTTGTTTCAATTGTATAAATCTTTAGTCAATTAATCCGTTAATCGGGAGGTTTATACAAAGGGTTATTTCGAATATGGCATCATGTGGATTCTTCGGCTCGCTGACCCATTCGCTTCGCTCAGGCCCGGCTCTCTCAGAATGACAAAATAAAAAAGATGGCTTATCTTGCCCCAAGGGATTCCTCGCTGCGCTCGGAATGACAGAATTAACTGTGTTCATCTAGATACCCTTGCAGAATAACCGCAGCGGCTTCGGCGTCCGGGGCGCCGCGGCGCTTCTTTTGTTTCATGCCGCTTGCCAACCGCGCCTGGTGGACTTCAACTGTACTGAAACTTTCTTCGACAAGCTCCACCTCCAAGCCGGTGGCGCCGCGCAGGGCGCGCGCCATTTGTTCAGCCTTGCGGCCGCTGCGAGTAGCGCGGCCATGCTCATTGAGCGCGTAGCCCACGACGATGAATTCAGCGCCGTGCTGTTTGGCGATGGCGGTGATGCGATCGACATCCTTGTCGCGGGCTTCGTGCACGATGATCTGCAGCGGAGTGGCGATGGTGCCGGTCGGGTCGCTGATGGCTAGGCCGATGCGCACTTCGCCGGGGTCGACTGCCAGGATCCTCATGCGCTAAGTATACAGGCAGGGCTCAAAGAATCCTTTACCGGAGATGCAAATCGAGTTAATATTCATGGCATGGCGGAACTGAAGACAAAACTCACGAAGCAAAAGGCTACTGACTTCATCAACATTGTCCAGCCGGACCAGAAACGCGCAGACAGCCTGGTGC
>JBKJWG010000310.1:0-3374 GCA_046716985.1 Anaerolineales bacterium
GAGCCTTTGCCATTGGTGCCGGCCACATGAATGCTCGCATATTTATTTTGCGGGTTGCCCAGCGCGTTCAGCAGGGACTGAATGCGCTGCAACGTAAAATCCGCCGCGCGCATGCCGCCCTGCGGCCGGGCGCCCAGATCGGGAAGCTGGGCGAGAAATTGTTGCAAATTACGTCGCCGATTGGGCATGGGCTCGGAATTGTACTCGCTGCCTTTTGGCAGCTCCAGCAAGATTTAAGGTAAAGTAGCCATCATGAAAGCCACCCACTCGCTGCTGGCAACCATCGTAATGGGAAGCTTGCTTTTGGTGGCGTGTGTATCAGCATCAGCCGAGCCAAGCGCGGCGCCGGCTACCCAGCTTGCTGCAACCAGTGAGCAGAGCCCGGCGCTGTATGGCACCGAGGAGAACCCCATCGTTTGGGTTTTGGCGCCTTCACAAGATAATGAAGCTGTTTTTGCCGGCGCAATCGATATCGTTGCCGCGATTAAAGAATCCACCGATCTCGTTCTCACGATCGAATACGCCGCCGCTGCGAATGCCCTGTGCAGTCACGCAGCGCTCATGGGCGCAATGAACGCGTTCGACTACATCGTTACCCATGCGCGCGGCTGCGCCGACGCCGGCTTAATCGCTGTCCATGCCGGCTCCAGCTATTTGGATGCGCCCACTATCGTTGAAGCGGACTACCCGGGTGTGTTGGATAAGCTGATCGCCATTGCCAAATCGATGCCAATTCCCAACGATGCCATCGCCTTCTCGCCCAATCTGCCCGACGAGATACGCGCAGCAATAATCACTGCCTTGCTCTCGCTCAACGACACCGAAGAAGGCCTGGCCGACCTTAACGCCGTGTACGGCTGGAGCGGTGTGGAAGAAATTGAAGACAGTTTCTACGATGATCTGCGTAAACAACTAGAAGATGCCGGCGTTACCATCGAGGACTTGGACAACTGATCCACATCAACTAAAAATCAGCCATGTCGCCAGCGCTTCATACAACGCACGCCGCCCTAACCAAAGAGTCGTAGCTGCGCACCGCTGTGCGCAGCTAACTTGACAAAGCATAGCGTTTTGGCACTGCTTCCCAATGCAGTGCTAGAATCCAGCTCGCCATGACCACCCGCGCAGAAGCTCTCGCCATTGTCCGTGAACATGTGAAGAACGAGGGCCTCGTGCGCCACATGCTGGCTGTGGAAGCCGCCATGCGCCATTACGCCAGGCTGCTTGGCGAGGACGAGGAAACGTGGGGATTGGCAGGCTTATTGCATGATTTCGATTGGGAGATCCACCCCAGCCTGGAGCAGCACCCACAAGACGGCGCGCCGATTTTACGGGAACGCGGCTTGCCCGAAGTCGTTATCGAGGCGGTGCTCAGCCATGCCAACCACACCGGCGTGCCGCGCCAAACCAAGATGCAACAGGCGCTGTATGCCTGCGACGAGATCACTGGGCTGATCACGGCCGTCACCCTGGTGAGGCCGTCCAAGGCCATCAAAGACGTGACGGTGAAATCGATCAAGAATAAATGGAAAGATAAGGCCTTCGCCGCCGGCGCCAAACGCGAAGAAATGGAGGATGGCGCCCGCGAATTCGGGGTCGAGCTGTGGGAGCATGCTGGCAACGTGCTAGCGGCTATGCAGGCTAACGCAGCCGAATTGGGCCTGGAGGGCGTTCCGACCTAATTTGTCAACGTGCAACATGTCTGTGTATAGAGATGTTACACGTTACATGTTACACATCGGGGAAGGAGATCAGGGGGTAAACATGACCAAAAACAGGCACAAAACTTGCTACTAAAGGGGTAATGATGGCGCACAAACGCAAAACCAACTATTTAAAGGCTGTGACGAGACTATGACGACCTACGCCAGGCTTTTGCACGACTTCCAATGGATGTCTTATAAATCGCGCACGGTGACGCCGGGCTGGCCCGGCCTGCCCTCCACGCCCGAGACGGTGCCCTTGTTCGTTTCGCCAAACAAGGGCGATAAGGATGACGTGCCGCTCAGCGAGGAGTGGGACAAATATCTGCGCCAGCTGAATAGCGAGCGCGGCTACAAGTTCATCATCTCGCCGCCGGCAGGCTGGTTCAACCGCAACATGCTGGCGGATTCGCTGGGCTTTGGCGGCAACGTGGTCGAGGTGTTGGAGACTGTCAAACAATCGGCCAAGATCAACAGCTTCAATTTCAAGAATAACCCGCCCGAGTCGTGGGACTTTGAAAGCCATCCCCAGTTGATCCAGAAATTTACCGTCATCACCAAAGGCGGCGGGGTAGTGAACCCGGCTGACGACATTGATGTCTACACCTTCATCATCGGTCGCACTTCGCTGTATGTTCCCCTGGTGCGCCTCGAAATGTTCCCCAAGCTGCCCATGCAAGTCACAGTGAGCCTTTCCAAGGCGTTCGGCATCAACATTTATGACTCCCCCAACCTGAACGGCAAAGTGGTCGGAAAGCTGGGTGCGTTGAAAAAGACCAGCATTCTCGAATACGCCCCAAAGGGCTGCAACGTGTGGGCCCGCACGGATAAAGGTTGGATCCACTTGATGCTGTATCCGAAAAACAGCACGCCCAATTACTTCACGACTTGGAAGATGAAGACCATCCCCCCGCCGGCGCCGCGCTAAGGCTGGCTCGAAGGAATTACTATGCCCATTCTTGAAGGCAAGGGAATGTACTTATGGATCATCAGCCGCGTCGAAGGCGGTGATCCCAACGCCATCGCAGAGACGGCCAAACAGGCCGGGCTCAGCCACGTGCTGATCAAGGTGGCCGACGGCAGCAGCCCGTATAACATCGACAAGGTCACCAAGCGCGACAACGTGCCCGCCATGGTGGCCGCGCTGCGCAGCCGCGGCGTGCAGGCCTGGGGCTGGCAATATATTTATGGCCGTAATGCGCACACCGAAGCCCAGATCGCCATCCAGCGCACCAGGGAGTTCGACCTGGATGGCTTCGTGGTCAATGCGGAGATCGAGTTCAAGCAAAAAGGTATGGACGTGCCCGCTCGCCAATATATGCAAGAGCTACGCGCCGGGCTGCCCAACACGCCCATCGGTTTCAGCAGCTTTCGCTATCCTTCGCTACATCGTCCCATCCCCTTCGAGCTCTTTTTGGAATATAGCGACATAAACATGCCGCAGGTGTATTGGATCAAAAGCTACAACCCCACCCAGCAATTACTGAAATCTTTACGCGAATATCAGGGCTTGCGCGTGTGGCGGCCCTATTTGCCCACCGGCGCGGCCTACCCTGAAGGCGGATGGGCGCCCACGCCAGAACAACTCACCGCCTTCATGCAAACCTGCCGGGACAATGGCTTGCCCGGCGCGAACTTTTGGGAATGGTATTACGCGCGGCGCAACAACTC
>JBKJWG010000311.1:0-3558 GCA_046716985.1 Anaerolineales bacterium
CATCAAGACCGTCCAGGTAGCGGGCGGCGCGCTCGGCGGCGTCCTGCAGCAAGGCCTTTTCAACTTTCACGCGTGCACCTCGCGCGGGTTAGCGATGAGCCAGCGCTCGATATCGATTTTTAATTGCGGAACAATAGAGTCCATCCAGGGAGAATATCTGTTAGCGCGCAACGCGAACCATGCGCGCTTCGCTTTTGGCCAATAAGTAATTTCCAAAGTTCCGCGTTGCTCGCCAAATTTGTAATGCCAATGCATACAGCCGGGATATTTTCCCAGGCTGCCTTTGGTCGCTAGGGTCAGGCCCGCCTCGCGGCAAGCCGCATCGACTGCATTGACGATCTCTTGATCCGCTGCGCCATTGCGCAGCGCAATATCGATTTCGCGCATTATCCCAATTCCGCCTGGGCGCGCTTTGCCAAAGCGCGCGCAGCCTCGAGCCGATATTCGGCGCTGCCCCACTGGTCGTCGGCATCGCTGAACGCGTTCTCGATGGCTGCGTCCATGCCGCTCGACTCTTTGCCGTCCATAGCGAGGGCAGGGGCGGCGCCAAAGCCGCCGACTGCGAGCCGCGTGCGGCCCGAAGGCCAACGAGCCATAGCAAGCGAGACGATGGGCAGGTCGGCAGGCGTGCGAGCCACATACTGATAGCTCGACGAGGCTTGCCCACTAATAACTACTTTCGTGATCAGTTTGCCGCTCAATTTTTCAGCGCGCAAGGCCAGCAAATCCCCATATCCGAGAGTCTTATCGTTCGGCTGCAATTCGAGCTGCGCGTCTAGCGCCAGCACGACTAATGCGAAGGGCGAACGGCCGTCAGCGGCCACCAGCGAACCGGCCACCGTTGCCACCTGGCGCATGTTATAGGCCGCCTCGTGGCGAATGGCGCCCGCCAGGGCTGCGGGGATGCCCTCGGTCTCCAGCAATGCCTGCAGGGTCGCCGCCGCGCCGATGTGCAGCGAATTGCCTTTGCGGGTGATCTTGTTTAACTTCAGGGCTTGAAGGTCGACCACAGCTACAGACGCCGCCGAGGGCGCAGACAGCACAGTGCCGCCGCCCAGCGGGCGGGTTTCGGGCTTCTTGCGCCTAATTAGCTTGAGCGCCTGCTCAAGCGTGGCGGGACGGTGATACTCGGTAATCATGGCTTGGTTTCATGTTCAGCATACACGCGCCAGCCCAATTCTTGCAAATCGACATCGCCCATATCGGCGGCCACCAGCAGCGCTTCGGCCTCAGCCAGTAGCTCGCCATCCGGTCCATAGATGGCGGCTTTGGCCTCGCCGGCGCGACCGCGGTCCTTGATCCATTGGCCGGTCATATGCAGCGGCTGCTCGACGGGCACATGTTTGCGGAAACGGGTGGACAGCTTTGCGGTGAACATAAAACGGTTGTGATCCTCAACCATGTAAACACGGCTGATGACTTCATCCAGCAACGTGGCGACAATACCACCGTGCGCAATGCCTGGGTAACCTTCATATATCTTGGGAATCGTGTAGTCGCAGACAACTCCCCCATTCACCGGATCGGCGTACATTTCAAGTTTCAGGCCAATGGGATTTTCCATCCCGCAGGCAAAGCAATTTTTGGAGTTGGGGAGTTTCAAATCGATGGTCATTTAATTCACTGCAAATGTATCAACTAATAATCTCACATCCCCGCCCACCGGATAGAGAATCGGGCAGGTGGCTCCTCTATCCACATATTCCTGCACCTTGGCGCGCGCTTCATCCGGCGTGCCCGAGGCGGTGATGCGATAGATCAACTCCTCAGGCACAAGATGCTTGGCTTTCTCGATTTGTTCGTGAGTGGCCGGCCAGCCCAAAATGGCCTGGATCTTTTGGACGACATCTTCCGCGACGCCTGAAGCTTTGGCGATGTGCGGCTGCTGCGCCAGGTACTGCGTCAGCAGGCCGCGGGTCGTGTCGATGGCCTTCTCGCGATCGTGGTCTACCGAGCAAACGATCAGCTGCGGGCGATCGATATCTTCGAGCTTGCGCCCGGCCTTCTTGGCGCCGGCCTCCAGCTGCTGCAGCGCCTCGTCGTTGTATTCGGGCGGCACGCAATAATTCAGCACTGCCCCATCGGCGATCTCGCCGGTCATTTCCATCATCTTGCCGCCGGTGGCGCCGATCATGATCTTCACGTCGCGCGGCTCGCGGCGGCCGTGCACCACGTCGAGTTCGATGCCGTCGACATTATGAAATTCACCATGAAAAGTGACGCGCTCCATGTTAAGCAGGCGGCGCAACACTTCGACAGTTTCGCGCATCGCCAGCAGTGGTTTGCGCCGCTCAATACCCACGTTGCGAGCCAGCGGATCCCACCAGGCACCTATGCCACAAATAATGCGGCCTGGGGCCAGATCGTCTAATGTCAGGAAGGTGGCAGCCAGCAAACCGATGTTGCGCGTCCAGTTATTGATGACGCCCGAGCCGATCTTGATCTTTTCTGTCACGGCTGCATAAGCCGCCATGGGCACGATGGCATCACGCACCAGGCGCGATTCGGCCTGCCACACGGCCTCGAAGCCGTGCTGCTCGGCATAGCGCACGTAATCGAGTCCGTCGCGCAGGTCATGCGCGTCTTGCAAATAGAGGGCAACACGTTTGAGCATGGTTAGGCACCACCTTTGCTAATTGGCGCAGCTAAGAAATCCAGATCCTCAGGCACATCGATATCTTTAGCCAGCGAAGAGAGCTCCAAAACTTTCAGTTCGGCGCCCGCAGCGCGGGCGTTGGCGCAATGGCGCTCGAAAGAACCTTGGCCGAAATCATATTCAATGAGGCCAGCGGGATTGATATAGAGCGCGTTGGTGCCTTCGTGGTGATGATCAGGGGCGATGACCACCACGGGCGGCTGGTGGCCCGCCGCCAGGATGGCGGAAATATCTTCTTTCGTGATCTGCGGCAGGTCGGCCGGCAGGATAAGCACGCTCTCGGCCATATACGTTTTGGCGACCACGGTGGCGCGTTGTAAGGCAACATTCAGCTGCGGTGCGCCATCTTCCTGCAGCGTGCGGGCGCCATGTTCGCGGGCCAGCGCCAGCGCTTCCGGGTCGCGGCTGACGACAAGCACATCGCCAAGTTCGTCGATCTGTTTCAATGTATCGATGGTGCGCAAGAGCAGGCTTTCGTTGAGTGCAGCGCGGTCATCATCGGAGAGCACGCCCGACAAGCGAGACTTACCCCGGCGGAGGGGTTTAACAGGCACGATCGCCCATAAAGACATTTAGGTAGCTCCCTGGAAAAGTCGATGAGAAATCATTCGCCCTTTGAAAGGCTGATGCCAAAGTCGAGAACTTCCTCGGCCAGGCGGGCGCGGACCGCGCGGTCTTTCATAAGCGTGTCAATCGCCAAAGGCATTATACCGAGTCCTGCAATGTCGGGTTCTTGCGCCTCGTCGACCTGGTCAAAAACGAAGCCGCGCAGCAGATCGCCATAATGTTTTGCGACAGCCAGCGCACTGGGCTCAATGCCCAGTTCGGTAAACATCTTGGCCGCCGGACCCTTAACCGCTTGCCCGCCAATAATCGGCGAGACCGCTACAACGATTTTATTT
>JBKJWG010000312.1:0-13368 GCA_046716985.1 Anaerolineales bacterium
TTAGCAACCAAGCCTTGCACCCAGCGCTGTCTGAAGCTGTGTCCGAAGGCCGACGGGAGAATCAAACCAGGGTTAAGATCAAAGTAGAGCTGGTTGAACTCCAGATAGATCTCGTGGCGGGCCGCTGGGTCAGTTTCAGAAACACCTGCTTCCAGCAACACACGGAACTGATCTTTCAGCTCCTCCGGCATACCCTGGCGGCTGCCATAGGCGCCGACAGTGTAAGGCTGGTACCAGTTGTGCGGGTCGTGGATGTCCTCCTGCCAACCAGCGCTCATGATCGGGATCAGATGAGCGCGCTGGGCGGCCAGGTAGGACGGGAAGGGCAGACCGAGCACTTCGACACTGAACAACTCGTTCACCGTTGCCAGATTTGCAGCCAAAATCTCGGCTGTGGCCTGGCGGGCGGTGTTACCCAAGTTGTACATCATCTGCACGCGGAAACCGGTCGTCCACACATCGCCTTCAGGGTCATCCCCAGCGGGGATGCCATCGTGGTCGAGGTCAGCCAGTTTGAACTCCGCAGCGGAGGCCTCTAAGTCAAGGCTGTAGTGCTCCGCATTGGGGTCGTAGCCGGGCATGCCGGCCAGGGGTAGTGAGGCAGACGCCGCACCTTCGCCGTTGAGCACATCGGAGATGTAGGTGTCCGGATCAAAGGCATAGCTGAAGGCTTTGCGGATATGCACATCGTTGAAGAAGTCGACGGGGATGCCATTGCCATCCAACGCGCCTGAGCCGATGTAGGAGTTGCCTTCGGCGACAAGCCCGAAGTTGTAGATGATCACGGTCTGGACTATGCCCGGGCGACCGATGGCTGAGCGTAGTGGCAGTGAGTCATCCACAACGGTGCAGTCGTAGTCAGTGGTCCCTGCGTTCCAGGTGCAGACTTCGCCAGCCAGGGGATCGAGCTGGATAGCATCAGACGTGCTGCCAAGATCAATTACATCGGCATCACCTGCCTGCAGCATGGCGAAGCGAGTGCCAAATTCAGGAACGTCTAGGATCACTACACGCTCGAGCTTAGCGGGTTCACGCCAGTAGCTGTCGTTGCGGGTCATCACAACTTCCACACCAGACGTATAGTGGTCCAGTTTGAAGGGGCCGGTGCCATTGGCGATGCCGGAGAAGGGATCGTCGGCGGACACCATGGCATAGAAGTTCTGCCAGGTGTCACAGGAGCCGTCCCAACCACCGTTAGCAACCACCCACTCCTGGTCCATCACGGAACCCCAGGTCTGGGCGATAGTGGGGAAGAAAGGACCCCAGGGGCCAGCCAAAGTCATGGTGACGGTGCCAGCGGCATCGTCGGCCACGATCGCGGCCTTGACCTGCTCACAAGCTGCCACCAAGGTGGCAGGATCGGCAGCAGACAGACCTGCGCGGTCGTCGTACAGATGGCCTTCTGGATCCACCAACACAGAGACATCATCCAACCCAACGCCAAAGAAGGGTTCGGCCAGCAGCCACTGTGGGGAAGCAGTGCCGCCCTGCAGCAAACCGCGCTGGAAAGAGTAGGCCACATCGGACGGCGTCATTTCGCCGCCCTCGTGGAAGGTCACACCCGAGCGGATGTGGAAGGTATACACCGAGCCGTCATCAGAGAGTTCCCAGGATTCGGCCAGCACCGGCACGAACTTGTCCGTGGCTGCGCCGTCGTAGAAGACCAGCGTCTCATATACGTTCTGGACGATCTCGCCGCTGGCTGTATCGTAGGCCAGTGCGGGATCCAGCGTGTCGAGGCCACCGTAGGTTGCTAAGGTGAACGTGGTCGGATCGGGGGAGTGAAAACCTGTAGCAGTAGTTCCACCACTAGTACCACCGGTACCAGTTGTTGGAGCTGCCGCGCCACCGGGGGCACAGGCAGCCAAAATCATGCTGCCGAACACCAGGAGGCTTAACAAAACATTCAATTTACGCATCGTTCTTCTCTCCTCTTTCTTTCGAAAGAATGATCAAAAATGCTTTTGACTAGTGAATAAGCGGGCGTTTATCTCTCCTTGGTCCTAACACCTCCTTCCAGGTGCTGTATTTTACTGCACAAATTGATCGGCAAAGTGGCAGGCCACAAAGTGGCCAGGTTTAAGCTCTCGGAATTCGGGACGCTCCTCGGCACAAATGGCCTCGGCAATGGGGCAGCGGGTGCGGAAGCGGCAGCCCGAAGGCGGGTTTGCCGGAGAGGGTACATCTCCCTTTAGTATGGTGCGTTTCTTTTTTGCATCCACCAACGGATCGGCGATCGGGATGGCGGAAAGCAGGGCTTGTGTGTAGGGATGCAGGGGATTTTTGTAAATTTCGTCCCGGTCGGCCAGCTCCATAATCACTCCAAGGTACATAACGGCCACACGGTCGCTAATATGACGAACCATGGAAAGATCGTGGGCGATGAATAAGTAGGTCAGGTTGAGCTTTTCCTGCAGTTCTTCCAAAAGATTGACCACCTGGGCTTGAATAGACACATCCAGAGCGGAAATGGGCTCGTCGCACACGATGAAGGACGGATTGAGCGCCAAGGCGCGGGCCACCCCAATGCGCTGGCGCTGGCCACCCGAAAATTCGTGGGGATAACGATCGGCAAAGGAGGGGTTCATCTTAACCAGGCTGAGAAGCTGTTTGACGCGTTCCCCGGCTTCTTTACCATTGGCCACCTTGTGAACCAACAAGGGTTCAGCAATGATCTCCCCCACCGTCATGCGTGGGTTCAGGCTGGCGTAGGGGTCCTGGAAGATCATCTGCATCTTGCGCCGCATGTGGCGCAGTTGCTCGCCCTTGAGGGCCACCAGGTCCACACCGTCAAAAACGACAGTCCCGGCGGTCGGTTTATACAATTGAAGGATCGCGCGGCCCGTAGTGGATTTGCCACAGCCGGATTCCCCTACGAGACCTAAGGTTTCACCACGCTTCACATCAAAACTAATCCCATCCACGGCGTGCACCGCACCCACTTGGCGGCGAATGACGCCCCGATAGATCGGGAAATGCATTACCAGGTCCTTGACCTCAAGCAGGGTGCCGTTTTGAGAGTTTTTGGTGGCCATTAGCGTAACTTTCCTGTTTTAGTATCTACCCAGCAAGCCGCGGTATGGTTCGGTCCGACTTTCAAAAGTGGTGGATTTTGCTCCCGGCATTTGGGCTTGACCCATTTGCAACGGGGAGCAAAAGGGCAGGAGTCTGGTTTGGAGTACAGAATCGGAGGCATGCCCTCGATCGCATTCAGCTGATGGTGCCCCTTTTCATCCACGCGGGGCAAACTTTCCAGCAAGGCAATTGTATAGGGATGTTCGGGATGGGCGTATAGCTCTTTAACCGCAGCCTCTTCAACTATATAGCCGCCATACATCACAATCACGCGCTGCGCTAAACCAGCCACAACTCCTAAATCGTGCGTGATCCAAATAATGGACATGCCCAATTCATCACGCAATCGTTGCACCAGGTCGGTAATCTGCGCCTGAATGGTCACGTCCAAAGCGGTGGTAGGCTCATCTGCAATGAGGATCTGGGGATGACAAGAGAGTGCCATGGCGATCATCACGCGCTGGCGCATGCCCCCGGAGAATTGGTGGGGATAATCATCCAGACGATCTGCAGCGTTAGGAATGCCCACCATCTCCAGCAATTCTGCCGAGCGGGCGCGGGCTTGTTTTTTGTTCATGCTGAGATGCTCGATCAGCGGCTCTGCCAATTGTTTACCAATTGTCAGCACCGGATTGAGCGAAGTCATCGGGTCTTGGAAGATCATGCTGATTCGTGCGCCGCGAATATGGCGCAAATCCTCGTTGGACATTTCAGTTAGATTTTGCCCGGAGAAAAAGACTTCTCCCGCAGTGATTTTCCCAGGAGGAGATGGAATCAACCCAAGCACAGAAAGCATCGTGACGCTTTTACCACATCCGCTTTCCCCCACTACTCCTAGTGTTTCTCCTTCTTTTAAAGAAAACGAAACTCCGTTGACTGCATGGATGACACCTTCGGGCGTTTTGAAAGTCGTTTCCAAATCCTTTACCTCGAGCAAGGGATCTGCCATGCAATGGTCCTCTTCTTCTATTTAAAATTAAGCGCCTTAACGGCGCCTCGTGAAAACGAGTACGGAGATTATACTCAAATCGATAAAACCGTCAATCAAGGCCGTTTCCTTCATACACTAATTTTTTGTCACCAAAAAACTAAAAATCTTCTTCGATCTAAAATCGGATCTTTACAGAAACAAAGAAGGCAAAACAGAAATATTGGTTGAACTGAGGCAGCGGATTGATGAAAGCCGGCGTAGATAGGTACATAGGATTCTGCTTATCGCCGCTTGCCAACCTGAGTTCATTGGTCAAAAGCTCACGTTTCGCCTCTTGCAAGATACGGCTGCGCACCTGCGGTTGCGGCATTTGCCGCTCCGCCCAATTGCCTAGAATTCGCCGAAACGAGCCCTCAAAAGCCGAAGGACGACTGTTAGCCTTAAGTAGGTTCAAAGTTAAATTCCTTGAAAACATGGCCACAAGAAAGTAAGTATTCTCTCAGTGCTTCGCGTCCATAATGCAGCCGCGATTTGACTGTTCCGGCAGGGATTTCCAGAATTTCGGCTACTTCTTCGAGAGAGCACTCGTTGATGTAATAAAGAACAACAACTTCTCTTTGAGCGAGTGGCAGCGTGGAAAGGGCTTTTTGCACAAGATCCCATGTTTCTCGTTGCTCAGCCATCACACTAGGCTGCATTTTGCGGTCACCAGCCAGCCAATCACTAATGTCCTCAAGCGGATGCAGCCATTCGCGGCGCTTAACCCATGTATAGGAGAGATTTACGCTCATGCGGTATAGCCAGGGTTCCAACGGACGATTCGGGTCGATGCGGCTAGCAAAGCGGAATAGTCGCAGAAACACATCTTGGAGTAGATCGGAAGCGGTTTCTGGGTCGCCAGTTACTCCCAACGTAGTCCGATAAACGAGGCGATTATAGCGGTCATACAAAACACCCAGCGCCGCCAAGCTGCCTCTCTGCAGATTTATGATGAGATCTTTGGTTTCCGAGATGTTCACTTGAGTGAGCACTGGTATTCTCTAACCCATAACTACTAGCCAAGCGGGGTTTTGGTTCAAGTATTTTCCCGTTCCTAATCAATCGGAGCGGGATTCTAATCGAGGCTAAACAAGCTTGTCAATGCAAGAGGGAACTTACTAATCTCTAGCGCCGAGCCGCAGCAGTCTGTAAGATTCGTAGCGTTCAGGGTGTATATGACCTTCCTCCATCGCAGTCCGCACTGCGCAGCCCGGCTCCTGAAGGTGGGCACAATCGCCATATTGGCAATTTGCTATCAAATCGCGCATCTCGGGAAAGTAGCCATCCAGCTCCTCGGGCTGCACATCCCACAAGGCCAGCGCTTTTAGCCCTGGAGTATCTGCGACGTAACCGCCTATTTCCAGCTTTATAAGCTGGCGCTCGACTGTGGTGTGCTTGCCTTTGCGGCTTTGCTCGCTGATCTCGTTCACCCGCAGCCCCAAACCCGGCTGCATCGCGTTCAACAGGCTCGATTTGCCAGCTCCGGATGGCCCAGCCAGCACCGAGACCTTATCCTTGAGAATTTGACCCAATGGCTCGATACCCGTGCCATCTTTGATTGATGTATACAGCACTGGGTAGCCGATCTTGGCATAATGGCCGAACAAACGCTCAGCCTCCTCCATTCCCACCAGGTCCACCTTGCTCGCCACTACCCGCGCTGGGATCTGTTGCTGCTCGGCAATTACCAGGAAGCGATCCAGCATACGTAGTTTGGGAGCGGGGTCAGCGCAAGAAAAAATAAATAGCGCCTGATCTGGGTTGGCCACCAGCACTTGTTCGTAAAGGCCTTGCGGCCGCGGGTCGCGCCGCACCAGGGCGCGCTTGCGCGGCTCCACCTCTTCGATCATGGGTGTGTCGCCATCCTGCACAGCGACCTGCACCCAATCCCCTATCGCCACGATATCGCCCAATGCTTTACCCTTCTTCAGGCGGCCGCGTAAGCGCGCCAATAGCTCGCCTTCTGGAGTCTCTACAGTGTAGAACCCAGATTGCGAGCGCAACACCAGGCCGCGACGGCTGGGCATATAAGTTCTATGGACTTGGGGTAACTACGATCGCTTCGTTTGCTTCAGCAGTAGTAGTTGCCTGGGCTTGCAACGTCTCGTCGAAATAGATCGGGTCGAGTACGCCGTAGTTCGTCTCCCACGGATAGAGCGGGCCCGGGCTATTGAAGAAGTAATAGCTAGCCACACGCCGGAAGATCGGCGCCGCAAATTCGGAACCATCGCCCACATTCTCGACCAGTACTGCAATGGCTATATCGGATTCGTTCGGTCGCCCTGCATTCGTGTAGCCGATGAACCAGGCATGCGGCAGCAGGCCTTCACCCGCAGTTGCCGTGCCGGTTTTGCCAAATAAGGGGATGGTGAAACCCGTGAACCGGTTGTAGGCTGTGCCGCGTGGGTTGGCCACCACCATGCGCATTGCATTCTGTAGATTCACTAACGTGTTGGCGCTGATGGGCAGCGTGCCTTTGATCTGCGGCTCGAAACTCAACACCGCCACACCATTTGCATCTTCCACGCGCTCGATCAGCTGCGGCTGATACAGAGTGCCGCCGTTGCCGACCGCAGCTACGTACGCAGCTGCCTGCAGCGGCGTGATCGTGGTCGTGCCTTGCCCAAAGGCTTGCTGCACCGCCTGGTTGCGCCCTGCTTCTTCATCTAACTGATCTGGGGCTGCGATCGCGCCAGCCGACTCGATCACCGTTTGAATGCCTGTCGGCGCGCCCAAACCAAAGCCGTCGGCCATTTTGGTCACAGCATCTTTGTGGCCGCTGTTATAGAGATCGAGACCGATATGGTAAAACCACGGGTTGCATGAGCGCATCAAACCCTCGAGCAAATTAAGTGTGCCGCTGGGCGGCAGTTCCTTCTCCAGCGTCCAATCGACCAACGTTAGGCCAGCGATACCATGCCATTCCTGCACGCAATCGTATGTGGTCTCGGGCTGGAACACGCCGCTCTCCAACGCCGCCGAGAAAGTGATCACCTTGAATATCGATCCGGGCGGATACTGTCCCTGAGTTGCTCGATTAAAGAAGGGGTCTGGACCTTCACCTGTGAAATAGCTGCCCCAATCGCTGTTGGCGTTATTGGTATCCGCCCAATTCGGATTGAACCCAGGCGATGAAACCATCGCCAACACTCGGCCGGTGTCGCGCTCCAGCACCACGATCGCGCCGGTGAAATCCTTGATCGCTTCTTGAGCGCGCTTCTGCAATTCAAGATCGATAGTGGTGTAAACGGAATCGGCCGGTTGCGCGGCTGCTTCGGCGATCTTGGTAACCACCTCGCCGGTCGGGTTGAGCACGTACAGCGCTCCGCCGCGCGTTCCCGCCAAATATTCTTCGCCCCAATCTTCAATACCCATGCGACCGACATAATCGTCGCTCTGGTAACCGAGTGGGATGAACTCGGGAACTAGTTCTGCCGGGATTGGTCCGTAATAGCCGATCGTCTGCGGCGCTGGGCCTCCATCGAAGTAGAGACGGGTTGTATAAAATTGATAGTAGATGCCGGTAAGTTGGCTCCAATCCCCCGCGCGCGCATTGAATTGCTCCGCCGAGACTTCGGCAATAGGCACGTAATAAGGAGCATCGGCGTCTTCAGGGAATACGAGCTGATTGATACGCTCCACACTTATCTGGCTCACGCGAGCTAGTTCATTTACCACTTGATCTTCGTCGCCGAATGCGATCATGCTCGGAAACACGCCGACCGCCACCGCTTCGCTGTTGGCTGCCACAGCGGCCCCATTGCGATCGTAAATATTGCCGCGCGCCGGCACGAAGCGCTCCAGGCTCAGCACATTGCCGCCCGCCAGCTCGGGCAGGATGATGCTATCGGCCCACACCACCCGCCACGAGTCACCCTCGAGTGCTAGTTCCATGCTGGTATCGCGCGTGATCGGCCCGATAACAGCAGAATTTAATGTCACGCGGTAACCCACCTGGGCGGTCTGCGGGTTGAGCAACGTTTGCAAAATTTCGTATTCGACACTAAACAGGTTGGCCTGCGTGGCCACATTGGCATAGCGCGCCTGAAAATCTTCGAACGAAATGGCATTGCGGCTCTCCATGCTCAACATGCCATACATAGCCGTGTAATCGCCGTTATTCCAGGCAGAAAGATAAGCCGTCACCGCCGACTCGGGGTCGGGCGCGGAATTCGTGTTGATCTCGGGGGTAGGCAAAGAGTCGCTGCCCGAACCCAGGCTGCAGGCGGCCAGCAAAAGCGCGATAAGAATTAGATTTACAAACTTCGTCATAGTTCCCAATTCAAGATCTTTTCACTTACCGGGCAATCGTAGTTCAGGTGCCTTTGGCAGGCGGCGGGCAGATCCACATCCAAGTGCACATCCCATTTCGCCAGCGTGCGCTGCAGGTGGCACAGCGGCAAGCCAACCACGTTGGCGTAACAACCAGCCAAATTTTCCACAGGGTGGAATTCGGCATTTTGTATCGCATAGGCGCCCGCTTTGTCTAGTGGGTCGCCGCTAGCCACATATCTTTCTAATTCATTATCTGAATAATTGCGCATCGGCACTTCCGTGGTCGCCAGATCGGTAAGCTCGGCGCCGTCTGCCGTTCGGCGCAAACTGATCGCGGTATAGACCTTATGGCTGCGCCCGCGCTGCCGCATCAGCATTTGGCGTGCTTCGTCTGCATCGGCGGGCTTGGCAAGGATTTGCCCATCCAATACCACCGTCGTGTCGGCGGCCAGCAGGATGGCATCGCCATTCAGAGAACGCGCCACAACTGCGCTTTTTTCTTGCGCCAGACGCCTCACATAGGCCTTTGGCTCCTCGCCTTTGAGAGGATCTTCATTAATATCTGCCGCCTGGATGCGAAACGGGATGCCCGCCAGCGACAACAGCCTTTTACGGCGCGGGGAATTCGAAGCCAAAACAAACTCGGAGAAGTTCATATGGGGATCGGATAGATTGCAATTCTAGCATTTACAGAATTGAAGCTGGCAATGTATTTGCTTAACTAGTAAAATCCTGAGCATATTCTTATGTGCTTTGAGCCTCTCCAACAACGTATCATGCAAGACGGCCGCAACCTTGGAGGCGGCATCCTCAAGGTGGATGGTTTTATCAACCATCAGGTTGACGCCGCCCTGATGGAAGCCTGTGGCAAGGAATTTGCCAGAAGTTTCAAGAAGGTGGGCGCGACGAAAGTGCTCACCGCAGAAATATCTGGGATCGCCCCAGCTCTGACGACTGCTATGCATCTGGGTATTCCGGTGGTGTATGCCCGTAAAGTCAAACCGATCACAATGCCGGATCAGGTCTTTCTAACCGTCGCTCCTTCACACACCAAAGGCCAATCTATTGAGCTTATGGTTTCGCCCGAATATCTTTCAAGCAAAGAAAAGGTATTGATTATTGATGATTTTCTTGCCAGCGGAACAACTATCCTGGGGCTGGTCAGACTTGCCCAAACTGCAGGAGCGCAAATTGTAGGGATTGGCGCATTGGTTGAAAAAATGTTCGAGAACGGCAGGGAGGCGCTCAAGCATTTAGGTGTGCCGATCGTTTCGCTGGTCGCCATTTCGCGCATGGAAGGTGAAACAATCGAATTCTTCTAATCATGATCGCCATCCTGGACTTCGGCTCGCAGACCTCCCAGCTTATTGCCCGCCGTTTGCGCGAAGCCCAGGTCTATTGCCAACTTTTCCCCTGCGACGCGCCAGCCTCCGAAGTGCTGGCCAGTAATCCTGAAGGCTTCGTCTTATCCGGTGGCCCGGCTTCTGTTTATGGCAGCGACGCGCCTCAATTACCTAACTATGTTTTGGAAAGTGGCAAGCCCATCCTCGGCATTTGCTATGGCATGCAGGCGCTGACCCACGCCCTGGGCGGCACGGTGGCGGCTTCAGGTCATCGTGAATTTGGCCCAGCCAATATTCATTCCATAGCCAAAAACCCTTTGCTCAATGGCGACCAACCTGTGTGGATGTCGCATGGCGATCGCATCGAGCGCGTGCCCGCCGGCTTCACGCCGATCGCCGCCAGCGACAATGCCCCCATCGCCGCCATGGCCGACACCCAGCGCAATTATTTCGCTGTGCAATTTCACCCCGAGGTCCAGCACACTCCAGGTGGTAAAGAGATCCTGCGCCGCTTCGCAGTCGAGATCTGCAAAGTCCCCACCGACTGGACACCGGCCGCCATCGTTGATCAATCCATCGAACATATCCGCGCCCAGATCGGAAAAGAAAGTGCGCTAGTCGCCATCAGCGGCGGGCTGGATTCCAGCGTAGCCGCTGCCTTGGTGCACGAGGCCATCGGCGATCAGCTCTTGGCAGTTTTCGTCGACACAGGTCTTTTGCGCGCAGGCGAACGCGAGCAAGTCACTCAAGCCCTGCGCGCCAACCTGGGCATTGAGCTAATTGTTGAAGATGCCAGCGCTCAATTCCTGGCAGACCTTCAAGGCGTTACCGACCCCGAAGAAAAGCGCCGCTGCATCGGCGAGCGCTTCATCCGCGTCTTTGAAGCGCAGGCCAAGCAACTCGGCAAGCCGCGTTTCCTCGTCCAGGGCACCATCTATCCCGATGTGATCGAGTCGCGCGCTCCCGAGCGCCAGCACGCCCAGCGCATCAAGACGCACCACAACGTTGCCGGTCTGCCGAAAGATATGGACTTTGAGTTGGTGGAACCATTGCGTTATTTGTTCAAAGATGAAGTGCGCCGCGTGGGCCAACAGCTGGGCCTGCCCGCTCCACTCCTCTGGCGCCAGCCGTTCCCCGGCCCCGGGCTGGCTGTGCGCTGCCTCGGCGAAGTGACGCCGGCGCGTCTCGCCAGCCTGCGCGCCGCCGATGCCATCTTCACCGGCGAATTGGAAAAAGCGGACCTCCTCAATAATGAAAGTGCTCCGCTGGCACAAGCCTTCGCCGTGCTGCTGCCTGTGCAAAGTGTCGGCGTCATGGGTGACCAGCGCACTTATCAAGAATGTATCGCCCTGCGCGCCGTCAGCAGCCAAGACTACATGACCGCCGATTGGGCCGGCCTCCCTGATGATTTATTGCGTCGCGTTTCAAGCCGTATCGTCAACGAAGTGGACGGCGTTAACCGCGTCGTGTATGATGTGAGCAGCAAACCACCCGCAACGATTGAGTGGGAATAAAAGGAGAAACAATGGATTTCGGTAAAGTCTTAACCCGTGCTTGGGAAATTATTTGGAAACACAAGATCCTCTGGCTCTTCGGCATCTTGGCTTCCTGCGGCAGCCAGGGCGGCAACTTCGGCGGCAATTTCAACTACCGTATGGATTCCGGCGAGATAAACAATTTGCCGCCTCAGTGGCAGGAATTCTTCAGGAATTTGCAAAACGGCTTCGATCGCACACCCGACGAACGCATGGTCGGCTTCATCATTATTGTTGTGTGCATCGTCCTGTTATTGGCTCTGGTCGCTTGGCTGCTTTCCATCTTTGGCCGCGTCAGCCTGATCAAGGGCACGCTTTTGGCCGAAGCCGGCAAGAGTTTTACCTTTAGTTCACTGGCTCGCGAGAGCTTTCCCGTTTTCGGGTCGGCCCTTTTACTCAGCTTCTTGCTCGGCCTGCTTCCACTTGTTCTGGGCTTTCTCGTAGCCGTTGTGCTGGTGGCATTCTCTGTGATCACATTCGGCATTGGGCTGCTGTGCGTAATCCCGCTTCTCTGCTTACTGGTCCCGCTCGCCATTGCCTACAACGTTTACGTTGAAATGGCCTACGTCGCTCTGGTCAGCGAAGGCCTCGGAGTTATCGAGGCCATCAATCGCGGTTGGCAAGTGTTCCGCAACAACCTGGGCAATGTCGCCGTGATCGCGCTTATTCTGATCATCGGCGGGCTTTTTGTCGGCATCCTGCTTGGCTTGCCGATCATCCTTGTTTTTGCCCCGTTCCTGCTCGGCATGCTCGCTAATACGCCCGACTCCCAAAACAGCGGTTTGATCATTTCCGGCATCTGCCTCGTGCTTGCTTTGCCCGTGATCATCTTGGGCAACGGTATCTTGCACAGCTACCTGCAGAGCGCCTGGACTCTGGCATACCAGCAGCTGAGCGCAACCAAGAAGAAGTTAGCGCCGCGCGCCAAAAAGTCTAGATAGTTCCATGACAAGTTTCCTGCGTCCGCTGCTGGATAGCCCGGCTCTCTCACGCATCCGCCGCAATCATGGGCTCGAGCACGCCAGTATCCACGTGCTCAGCGCCAAAAACCCGCGCCGCCAGCTGGCCGGTCATTCAGATGCCGGCGGCTTTTGGCTGCTCGGCAATCTGACTGTCGAAGAAGTCGAACAAGCCGTCAGCGAAGCCTTGGCACGCTTGCGCGCCGGCGAGCGCGAGTTAGCTATCCACCCCAACTGCGGCACGAACCTGGTGACCTCTGGCATGGCCGCCGGCCTGGCCGGCGCCTTCGCCATGGGCAGCGCCCGCAATACTCGCGAGCGCATCGAGCGCATGCCGTTGGCCGGCTTGTTTGCCATGGGCGCGCTGCTGTTGGCGCGGCCGCTCGGCACGCGCATCCAACAGCGCATCACCACCTCGGGCGAGCCTGGCAATTTGCAGGTCGTTGGCATCCGCCAGAGCCGCCGCGGCAATCTCACCGCCCATCGCGTCACCACCCAGGGCTGAAATGAGTAGCTATCATCATGGCTAGCTCTCCCTCGGTCTATCTCTTCTACGGCAACGATGAGCCGGCTATGCGCGAGGCGCTGGCCGGTTTGCAAAACAAGATCGGCGATTCCACCACCGTTGAAATGAACACGACCCGCTTCGAAACGGGTTTTTCTTTTGATGCCCTGCGCGCCGCCGCCCAAGCTGCGCCTTTCCTGGCGGCACGTCGGCTGGTGATCCTGAACGCAGCCAGCAAAACCTTTCCCGCCGGCGAAACGCGCAACCGCTTCACCCAATTTCTCGCTGAGGTGCCGGAAAGCACTGCATTGGTTTTGCTTGAAGATTTAAGCAAAGTGGACAAGCGCGACTGGGATAAGAACTGGCTGTTGAAATGGGCAAAGGGGGCGGCCGGGCGTGTCTTTACAAAAGAATATCTGCTGCCCGAGGGTGCCCAAATGGTTGGTTGGATCGTTGCACGCGCCAAAGCCCTCGGCGGCGAAATTAAGCCACCAGCCGCCACCTCATTAGCGGAGCGTACCGGTGGCGATAGGGACGCGATCGAACACGAAGTAGAGAAATTGTTGGCCTACGTCGGCTACCAGCGCCCCATCGAAGCGGCCGATGTGGCCGCCGTCTCATTGCGCAGCGGCGAGCAGGGAGATTTCTTCGGCCTCGTCGACGCACTCAGTGCCGGCAGCGGCGCCACGGCTATGCAGGCGCTTCA
>JBKJWG010000313.1:0-6290 GCA_046716985.1 Anaerolineales bacterium
CTGCCCAAAGAGGAGCTGACTTCAATTACCGTAGATGACGGAGGGGGCGACGGAACTCCAACGTACAACGTTGAAAGGAGCATCAGATCGGCGTTTGCAAATGAGGACGCCGTTGATTTTGCCAACCAGATCTTGACCACAGTTAGCACACTGGTTGTTGCCCTGGCTGGTTTTTATTTCGGTACGCGCAGCGTTGCCCAAGCACAAAAAAGTGACGAGGTACCTGAGGAAATTGAACATGACTCCTCCAAAGAATTACAACAATTTTTAAATATTTCGGACGACATTACAAAAAAACTGCGTGAGCAAGGTATTTTTTCGCTGACCACCTTAATTCAAAAAACAAAGGAACAAAAAGACATCGAGGCTTTAGCACAGGCAATCGTACAGAACGCTGACACGGTGAAGCAATGGGTTGAAGCTGCTCAATCTGGGGACAACAGCACCTTGGGAAAAACGCCACAGAAAGCTTAGCGCAACGCGTCGTGAATCAAACCTCCAAAAAGGCGGGCCTGAGATCAGGCCCGCCTTTTTTTTGAGATACACTAACCGAAGCTTCTCAAAACCAGGATAGATGTCATGCCATGCCCACAATGTGAAGGCATCGAAATTACCTTCAACGAAGACGCCGCCGATGAAGACCTGCGCCTTTACCGCGCCGAGGGCCTGGACGAGACCACCGAGTGGCTGCTGGACGCCATCAAAGAGCGCGGCGTGGACGGCATGAGCCTGCTGGATATCGGCGGCGGGGTCGGCATGATCCAGCACGAATTGCTCAAGAGCGGCGCTGCCAAAGCCACCCACGTGGACGCCTCCAGCGCCTACATCGAAGCGGCCCAGCGCGAAGCCAAGCGCCGCAAGCTGCGCGAAAAGATCGAATGGCATCATGGTAATTTCGTGGACCTTGCCCCCGATCTCGACCCCGCCGACATAGTTACGCTTGATAAGGTCATCTGCTGCTACAACGACATGCCCGCGCTAGTGAAGGCTTCCGCCAAGCTGGCTCGGCGTTATTACGGGCTGGTCTATCCGCGCGATGCCTGGTGGTTCCGCGCCGCAGCCAAGGCAATGAACTTCTTTCAGTGGCTGTTACGCAACCCCTATCGTATGTTCGTCCATCCCTCCGCCGAGGGCGAGCGGCTGGTCAAGAAGGCTGGCTTGAAGCCAGCCTTCCATCGCCAGGACTGGCTCTGGCAAGTGGCCTTGTACACGCGTTAAAACAAAACAGCGCGGGCAGGTGCCCGCGCTGTTGAATATACTTTTGCGCTTCTTAGTCCAAAAGTGAGGCAGGAACGTTGCCGCCGTTGGCGGCGATCTTCTTCAGCACGGCCTTGTGCAGCCAGATGTTCATTCTGGCCGAGTCGCTCATCTGATCAGGTGGGCAACCCAGTTCGAGCGCAAGCTCATTGCGCGCCTCACGGCTGCTATCAATATCGAGCAGTTTAAGCATATCCACAATTGAAACTTTCCAATTGAGGTCTTTCCCGACCGCAAGTGCATCCAGTTTTTTGGCGACATCCACTTCGGACATGCCTTGCGCCGGGGTATTCGCTGGGCGAAAGCCTTTATACTTTTCGACGCTATCACTCCCTGGTTTTGCGGCTACGGGTTTGCGCAGTCCAAGCTTTTCCAAAATTGTGTCAAAGAGACTCATTTTATAGACCTTTCTTTTAGTTTATGAAGACTTCGGTAGGGACTTATTATATAACGAATATTTTTGGCATTTGTTGCGGCCCGCGGGTTGCGCAGGGGGCAGAGATGTCGCCTCAGACGGGTTTTGACGCATGCGTTGCGGTTGATTGGGATATGGGTGGATTCTTCGCTGCGCTCAGAATGACAACAAAAATCAGAAGCAGCAGTGATTCAACGGTGAGCTGGATTGTTAGCGGAGTTTAGGCTGAGCACTTCGCTTTCGCTCGATATAAACTCCGCGACGTGTTCGGAATGACAATAGTTGCAAAGAAAAGACCCCCGAAAGATCGGGGGTCTTTTCACCATTTAGCCGCCGCTATCCTCGCCCGCGGGCGGTTCGCCCGCAACCACGATCAGGTTGGCGGTCAGTGTGCCGCTGGCGGTCTGCTCATACACGACCATCACATGGTCACCTACCAACACATCCGTGATGCTCGTCGCCGAGTTATCGCGGCTTAGGAAGTCGGTGCCACTATCGACAGCGAAGCTCAAGCTGAGGCCGTCGCGCAGTTCGATGGTCAGCTCGCTGCTGGTGGCCGCAGTGACTTCGCCACCCACGGGCACACCCAGCGGCAGGTCGCTGGCCAGTACGATCACTCGTGCTTGCAGGGTGCCTTTTTCGTCACCACGGTGGCCGGCCACAGCCACCTCATCGCCCACGGCCAGATCGCTCAGCGATTCGGCCGTGCCGATGTAAGCTGTCTCCTCGTCGATGAGAACAGTGAGCTCTTTGTCTGCCTCGCGGCCGGTCATCGTGAACTGGCCGTCGGCAATGGCTGTGATCTCACCCGTTATGTGTGGAGCTTGCCACAACGCTCCGCGGCCGGGGCCGCCACGCGGACCGGGCGGGTTCCCCGGACGGTCGGGATTGCGCCCCTGTTGCGCGCCGCGGCCTTGCCCACGCCCACCCTGTTCGGGAGCGGGACCACTATCTTGATCTTGCGGAGCGGCTTGCGCCTCGCTGGTTTCAGCCGCCGCAGGCGCAGCTTCGGTTTCCGCTGCGGCTGTGGCAGTCTGTGCAGCACAAGCCGCCAGCATCATGGCGGCAACTGAGATCAAGCCTACCATCCAAACTTTCTTCGACATTCGTTCCTCCTTGGTTAGGTGATGTCGAAGAAAGGATAGTGCGCGGGGATTATATGAGCGCTATGCGGATGTAAAAAGCAGGTAAGAAAATCAGCTGGATCGCTTTTTAGCTTTACCATCCGCCGATTTTATCAAGCCAGGTATTAGCACAAGCAAAAAGCCGATAAACGCAAAAATGGTCCCCCCACGCACCTCGGTGGCCCCCGATTTATCCCCAGCCACAAGGAAGAAGCCAAGCAAGACAGCCAGAGCGCCCGCGCCACCCAGCACAAGTTGCCAGCCGCGGCTGGTGAAGAAGATAGCCAGCACGGCCGCCACAATGCTAATGAGCACCAGCAATTTCAATAAGGAAAGTCTTCCACGCGGAATAGCAGGTCCGCCCCGGTAATGCGCGCCTCGCCGCAACTGGCCAACGGCAGTGCTACTAAGGAGAATAGCGCGAGCACCGCTCCGATACGAGATAAGGTTTTAGTTGTAAGCATGTGGCCTCCACTCTGTTTAACGTCGATGCAGGCAAATGTTATACGGAATCCCCGCCGCCTAACATGCCGCGCGCGATCACCAGGCGCATGATCTCGCTGGTGCCCTCGCCGATAGTCATCAAGCGTGCATCGCGATAAATGCGCTCCACGGGGAACTCGCGGCTGTAGCCATAGCCGCCGTGTATCTGGATCGCGTCTCGGCAAACTTTCTCCGCCATCTCCGTGGCGAAAAGTTTGGCCATCGCCGCCTTGTTGCTAAACGGCTTGCCCTGATCCTTGGTCCAGGCCGCCTGCCACACCAGCAGCCGCGCCGCGTGGATATTGGTTTCGGCATCGGCCAGCATCCATTGGATGGCTTGATAGTTGGCGATGGGCTGCCCGAAGGTCTGGCGCTCCTTGGCGTATTTGAGCGCCTCGTCGAGCGCGGCGCGCGCTAAGCCCACTGACAGCGCGCCGATGCCGATGCGCCCGCCGTCGAGCGTGGCTAATGAGTAAGCCAGTCCTTTGCCGCGCTCGCCGACCAGGTTGCCGGCCGGCACGCGCACATTCTGGTAGCTGACCGCGTGCGTAGGCGAACCATGCAAACCCATCTTCTTTTCGGCCGGCCCAACGGAAAGACCTTTGCTATCGGTCGGCACAAGGATCAGGGAATGGTTGTCGTCGGTGCGCACCAGCGTGACGATGAAATCGGCAATGGATGCGTTTGTGCACCACATCTTGCTGCCGCTGATCACCCACTCGCCGCCCTGCAATTCGGCACGTGTCTTCACGCCGCCCCTGAGATCGGAGCCGGCACTCGGCTCCGTCAGCGCCAACGCTGCCAGCTTGCCTTTGCCGCTGGCGGCGTTCGGCAGGAATTTCTGCTTGAGCTCTTCGGAGCCGAAGTTGGCGATCGGAGCGCAGCCCAGCGCGCTGTGCGCCGCCAGCGAGAGCGCCGTGCTGCCGCAGCCCCAGCCCAGTTCCTCGACCGCCAGCATAATGCTGACCGAGTCGAGAGCGGAGCCGCCGTATTTCTCGGGCACGTGCATTCCCAGCAGCCCGAGCGGGCCGGCTTTGGGCCGCGGCCCAGTTGAACTCGCTGGTCTCGTCCACTTCCTTGGCCTTGGGTTTAACTTCTTTGGCCACAAATTCGTGGACTGCATCGCGCCACAGGCGTTGTTCTTCGCTTAATTCAAAATTCATATAGCAACTTCCCTTCAAGGGTTAAGTATAAACGCAGCCGTCTTGTCATTCCGAGCGAGGGCGTTCTGCTCCACCGTTGGTGGAGCAGACCAGAGCCTGCCCTGAGCGAAGCGAACGGGAGGAATCCCTAGGTCAAAACAAATACTCCTACAACAATTCTTGATTTTGCTTGACATAAGGGATTCCTCGGTCGCAGCAGCTGCTTCCTCGGAATGACAAGGAATGAGATGCCGTCAAACGTATAATCTCTTAAACATATGAACGACGTCAAGATCGAACCCAGCTGGAAAGAAAAGCTGCAAGATGAATTTGGAAAGGATTATTTCCAAAATTTGACTGCATTCGTAAGGAAAGAATACCAGCAATACACAATTTATCCGCCGGGCGGCAAGATCTTCAACGCTTTCGATTCATGTCCATTCGATAAGGTGAAAGTTGTCATCCTCGGGCAAGATCCTTATCACGGGCCCAAGCAAGCCAACGGACTGGCCTTTTCAGTGAGCGCAGGCGTTGCCCTGCCACCCTCGCTGCAGAATATCTATAAAGAATTGAAAGCCGACCTTGGCAAAGAGCCGCCCGCCAGCGGCAACTTGGAGCGCTGGGCGCAACAGGGGGTGCTGCTGCTGAATGCCACGCTGACCGTGCGCGAGGGCAGCGCCGCATCGCATCAGGGCAAAGGCTGGGAAGAATTCACCGATGCGGTGCTACGCATTCTGTCGGAACAGCGCGAGCATCTCGTATTTATTCTCTGGGGCGCCTACGCGCGCCGCAAAGGCAGCTTCATCGATCGCAACAAGCATTTGGTACTCGAAGCGCCCCACCCGTCACCTTTATCGGCAAGCACCGGCTTCTTCGGCAGCCAGCCATTCTCGAAGGCGAACGATTATTTACAGAAGTACGGGATCGACCTCATAGACTGGTAAAAAAACTTAACCACAAAAGTTTTACTGTTTTTCTCTGTGCCTTTGTGGTCAGGGTTCAAACAGTGATCAACGCTATAGCCAAAATTGCGATTGCTACACTAAAAGCTTGAACGCGGGCCATCTTTTCCTTTGCGATCAGCATCAAATCCTGCACGAGGAATCTGGCACGCCAATTCTCACCGATCTGCAGCCAATCTTGGAGTATTATCTCTTCAAGAAACCTGTAAGAAAAGAGGTTGGACTTTCTCCTGAGAGCATTATTGATTTTCAAAGTAGGATTAAATGAAAACAAAAATCATTTTCCTGGTCGTTTCGGTCTTGTTGCCAGCCTGCGTTCCTGCGTCCACGTTAAAAACTGACACTCCGCTCGCGCCAACTGAAACTGTGATTATTGCACCTGCTGACACCAATACTCCATTGACTCAAAATGGAAATGAACCCGCCATCTCAAACTGCCTGATGTTCCCCGCGGATAATTTCTGGAACACGCGCGTGGACACGCTTCCGACTCATTCGATGTCTGATTCGTGGATCGATAGCATTGGCCGCGACGAAGGTTTTCACATGGACTTCGGCTCAGGCACGTGGGATGGCGGAACGATCGGAATTCCCTTCAATATTGTTTCTGGCTCAACTGTAAACAAGTACAAATTGGACTTTTATTATCCCGATGAATCCGACTCGGGCCCATACCCAATCCCCGATGACCCACAAATCGAATGGGGAAGCGACCACCACATCCTCGTTGTAGACACAGACACCTGCACGCTATATGAAATCTACGACGCGAGTTTTGACAACGGCGCGTGGAGCGGTGGCTCTGGCGCGATCTGGGATTTGAGCTCCAACGCCCTTCGTCCCGAAACGTGGACCTCCGCCGACGCGGCAGGCTTGCCCATTTTGCCAGGACTTGCGCGTTATGATG
>JBKJWG010000314.1:0-6652 GCA_046716985.1 Anaerolineales bacterium
GTTGTGCCTCGTCGGGCTTGCTTAGATCCGCTTGCAGCAAATGAGCATCGCGCCCCAAGGCGCGAATATCGGCTTGCAGCTTCTCAGCTTCTTTCTGTGAATCACTGTAATGGATAAGCACATTAGCGCCGGCGTGAGCCACGGCCAGCGCCATGGCGCGACCCACGCGCACAGCGGCCCCAGTGATGAGTACATTTTTACCTTCTAGTTCCATAACCACATTCTAACCGCGGTGAGGTTTGACCTAGTTGATTAAGGTTGAGTTAGAGGGGACCCATCAGTCGTACAGTCAGGCAGGGGTGGGGGTTAATATCATTACAAGTTATGCGATCGTTGACTGGTAAAGAACGCTTCGGTATTCTCGTTTTGCTGCCGACTATTCTAGTCTCGGCTTGCGGTGGCGCGTCTGCAAACGTTTTCTTCGAAGCGGAGATCCCGCACGCAGAAAGCCAAACCGCGTCCGCGCAGCAGTCTACAGCAGACGGCATTTCCCTGACCGCAGAGTCCGACTCCTCAGCCAGCTCTTCGGTTCAAGGGCTGCCGGTCATTGTGATGGGGGAAGCTGAGTTCCATGCCAGCGACCCGCAAAGTGTTGTTCTTGCATCCGGCAGAGTGCAGCTGGTTGAATTTTTCGCTTACTGGTGCGCAGTGTGCAAGGCGATGGCACCTACCGTGCATGGGCTGGAGAATATGTATGAGGGTCAGATCAATTTTGTGTATTTGGATCGCGATGACCCGGCTACCCTGCCCCTACAGGAACAGTTTGGGTATATATACCAACCTCACTTCTTCCTGATCGATGGAAGTGGAGTAGTGCTTTCGCAATGGCGCGGCTACGTGGACGGCCAGGAGCTGCAGCTCGCCCTCTTGGCAGCACTTGAAAACTAAGCCAACAACTCCCCGTGATCGGGGAGTTTTTATTTCTTGACATTTGCGTTAGGTAGGGATATAGTTTAGCTAACCCACCCCCTGGGGGAGGGGTGCGATGTAACTGCAAGCTAAAGTGGAATGTGGATCGCAGCCATCGCTAAGGAGCAAATATGAAACATGAAACAGCTCGCAAAAGACTAAAGACCATTGAGGGACACGTGCGCGGCATCGAGCGCATGCTGGACGAGGACGTCTATTGCATCGACGTTATTCGCCAGATACAGGCTACCCAATCGGCGCTCAGCAAGGTTAGCCAAATGGTGCTGGAGGAGCACATGCGCTCGTGCGTAGTCACCGCGGTGCGTGGTGAAGATGCAGCCGAGCGCGAGCGAGTGCTCAACGAGATCGCTGAAGTTTACGAAGCAGCCACGAAGGTCTAAATCCACTAGTTACATACCAAGGAGAAAAAATGAACACAGTCGTCTATAACATCCCCAAGATCCATTGCGATCACTGCCTGCACACGATCGAGACGGAACTGGGCGACCTGCCTGGTGTCGAGGCGGTCAAAGCCAGTCTCGGCGACAAAAAGGTCATGATCCGTTTTAGCGAGCCGGCTAGCGAAGAAAAGCTCAAGTTGGTTTTGGCTGAGATCGAATATCCCGTGTTTGCTTAGTCGGCTCGGGCTTTGCAGAGGTCGTTGGCCTCGGAGGTGAAACATGTACGGCAATGGAATGGATTGGGGAGGAATGATGAACATGATGACTGGGGGGATGATGGGAGGCATGGGGATCTGGGGTTTACTAACTATGCTGGTTTTCTGGGTTGCTTTCATCCTGTTCATTGTGTGGTTGGTGAGGACGGTTGTAGCAGGCAGCCCCGGCATGGCAGGGGGCTCCACTAATGCCAAAGCGATCCTGGATCAGCGTTACGCGCGCGGAGAGCTGACGCGCAAAGAATATGACCAGATGAAGAAGGACATCGGCAGCTAAGCTCGAAGGAACGCTCTCTTGCGCAATCTCTTCGATCGCATTGACAAAGCCCTGACTGGCTGGATGGCGAAATACGGCATCTTGTTCCTGCGCGTCAGCCTCGGCATCGTCTTTCTTTGGTTCGGTGCGCTCAAATTCTTTCCGGGCCTTAGCCCGGCCGAAGACCTGGCGGCCCGCACTATCAGCCGCTTGAGCTTTGGCTATTTGGCTCCGCAGACCGCGGTGTTCATCCTGGCCGTGTGGGAGAGCCTGATCGGCGTCGGTTTGCTTTTTGGACTTTACTTACGAGCGACCTTGTTCCTGTTGTGGGTGCAAATGCTGGGCACTATCACGCCGCTTTTCTTTTTCCCGCAAGAATTATTTCAGGTTTTCCCTTTTGCGCCCACGCTCGAAGGCCAATATATCTTCAAGAATATTGTGCTGGTGAGCGCGGGCTTGGTGATCGGCGCTACGGTGCGCGGCGGCCGCGTGGTGGCCGACCCCGAAAAGATCAAGGGTAAAGCGAAAGAAAACAAAGCATGAACATCGCCCAAGCCCAGTTGCTTTCGGTCATTACTTGTTCTAGTTGTGGGTTTGAACGGGAAGAAAGCATGCCTTTAAATGCCTGTCAAATCTTTTACAAATGTTCTCATTGCGGAAACGTGATGCGACCCAAGCCCGGAGACTGTTGTGTTTTCTGTTCTTATGGAAGTGTGAGATGCCCTTCTAAACAACTGGAGATTGATGCCTGAAACAAAGCAATATAACCTGCCCATCACCGGCATGACCTGCGCCAACTGTGTTTCCACAGTTGAGCGTAACCTGAATAAAGTTCCTGGCGTGCTGAGCGCCAGCGTGAACCTTTCCTCCGAACGCGCCGCGGTCGAGTTTGATCCAGCGCAGGCAAATCTGCCTGCCATGCTGGCGCGCATTCGCCGCGCCGGCTACGACGTGGCCAGCGGCCAAGCCGACTTGCTCATCGAGCATCTGGCTGATGACAACGATGTCCGCCGCCTTGAAACCGCGCTGCAGAAACTGGATGGCATGCTGGAAGCGAAGGTCAACCTGGTTGGCTCGCGCGCCCGCGTGCGCTACGTGCCCACCATCATCAGCCAGGCAGAATTGCGTCAGGCAGCCAAGGCCGCAGGTTTCAACGTGCTCGAGCAGGGTGGGGAGGCTGAAGATGTTGAGGCCGCCGTTCGCCAAGCGGAGGTGCAGAAGCAACGCCGTTTGGTGCAGCTAGGGCTTTTATTTACCGTGCCGTTATTCCTGCTCTCGATGTCGCGCGATTTCGGCTTCTTGCCAATGTCGTTAGCCATGGCGCCGTGGATGAACTGGCTTTTCTTTGCCCTCGCCACGCCAGTGCAGTTTTATGTAGGTGGCAGCTATTACGTGAGTGGGTACAAGTCGCTGCGCAACGGCAGCGCCAATATGGATGTGCTGGTGGCCATGGGTTCCTCGGCTGCTTATTTTTATTCAGTTGCCGTACTGCTCGGACTCTTCCCCGGCCATGGCTATTTTGAAACAGCTGCCGTCATCATCACATTGATCCGCGTGGGCAAATATCTAGAAGTGCGTGCCCGCGGCCGCACTGGCGATGCCATTCGCAAGCTTATGAGCCTCAGGCCCAAAGAGGCGCATGTATTGCGCGAAGGTAAGGAGATTGAAATTCCCAGCGCCGATGTGCAAGTCGGCGACTTGGTGGTTGTGCGCCCCGGCGAGACTTTCCCGGTCGATGGAGCAGTGGTTGAAGGACGCAGTTCCGCGGACGAATCGATGCTGACCGGCGAATCTATGCCGGTGGAAAAAGGCCCGGGTGACGCGGTCATTGGCGCCACTTTGAATAAGCAAGGCCGCCTGGTATTTGAAGCCACCAAAGTGGGCAAGGCCACTGCGCTTGCGCAGATCATTCGTTTAGTTGAAGATGCTCAGGGCAGCAAGCCGCCTATTCAAAAATTAGCCGACCAGATCTCGGCTGTCTTCGTCCCCGCGGTTATCGGGATCGCCGCGCTCACTTTCGCGCTCTGGTATTTCGCTTTCCCCGCAGCAACCGCCAACGAGACCTTTACGCGCGCCATGATCAACGCGGTGGCGGTGCTGCTCATCGCCTGTCCTTGTGCAATGGGTGTGGCCACGCCAACCGCGGTGATGGTGGGCACTGGCCGCGGTGCCGAGATGGGCATATTGATTAAATCCGGAGAGGCGCTAGAACGCGCCTCAGGTATTAGTCTGGTCTTACTGGATAAGACCGGCACGTTGACCCGTGGCCAGCCGGCCGTGACCGACATCGTGCTGCGTGATTTCCCGCAAGGCGAAGCCGAATTCCTGCGTCTGGCTGCCAGCGTCGAAGACGCTAGCGAACATCCATTGGGCGAAGCTATTGTGGCCGAAGCCAACGCGCGCAACCTAGCGCTCAGCCGCCCGGCTGCCTTCCAGGCCGAACCTGGCCGCGGAGTTTCTGCCGAGGTGGAGGGCCGCCAACTGTTGGTAGGCAACCTGCGCTGGATGCAGGAGCGTGGCTTGGGCTTGGATGGCCTGGGTCCGGATGCGGAGCGCCTGCATGGTGAGGGCAAGACGGCTGTGTTCGTGGCCGTGGATGGCAAGCTGCGCGGGCTCTTCGGCGTGGCAGATACTTTGAAAGATCATTCCGCCGAAGCTATAGCCGAATTGCATAAGATGGGCCTCAAAGTGGCCGTGATCACTGGCGACAACCGCATCGTCGCCGAAGCGATCGGCAAACGTCTCGGGCTGGACAGGATCGTGGCTGAGGTTCTGCCTGAACAGAAGGCGGCCGAAGTGCGCAAACTACAAGAGCAAGGCGAGGTGGTAGCCATGGTGGGCGACGGCGTCAATGATGCGCCTGCATTAGCGCAAGCTGACCTGGGCATCGCCATTGGCACTGGCACGGATGTAGCCATGGCGGCCGCGCCATTTGTCCTTATCACCGGCGACTTGCGCGGAGTGCCGCGGGCGCTAGCCCTGGCGCGCCGCTCTCTACGCACAATTCGCCAAAACCTTTTCTGGGCTTTTTTCTACAACGTCTTGCTTATCCCAGCCGCAGCCATAGGGCTGCTCAATCCCATGCTGGCCGCCGGCGCCATGGCAATGAGCGACGTGTTCGTGATCGGCAACAGCTTGCGCTTGCGTCGCTTCGGCAGCTGATTCAGAGCCTTCTCATTTTGCTGGGATAGAATTCCTAAGTTCAATTCAATGCCCCGCAGATCAAGTTTCACTCGTAGAGAATTCTTGAAGTTGGGCGGCCTGGGTCTTGGCGCGCTGGCTTTGCGCCCCTCCAGCCGGTCCTGGCTCGACCTCCGCTATCAAGATGATTTCCCGCAGAGCGAGCGCCTCGGCCGCGCCGTGGATCCACAAGTGACCGTGCGCGCCCGCCCTACCACCGAATCGCCCGAGGTCGGCACTATCACCGAGGATACTGTCGTGCCGTGGCTGCGCGAGACAGTCGGCTATACGCCTTATCGCAATCAGCGCTGGGTGGAAACGCCGGAGGGCTTCGTCTGGGCGCCGTTGCTGCAGCCGGTGAGCAACCTGCCTAACACTCCGCTCACTTCGCTTACAGCTTATGCCGGCGGCCAGGCCCAATGGGTGGAGGTGACAGTTCCTTATGTGAACGTCACCTTGGCCAATGCGGCGCCTAGCAGCCCGCGCGTGCGTTTCCTGGTTGAAAACTTCCGCCCCGTTCGCCTTTATTACGGCCAGGTGATGCTCGCTGATGAAATTCGCACTGATGCAAATGGCGCAGTGGAATATCACATCCGCGAGCCGCGCGGCAGCTACGGGGATCACTACTGGGCGCCGGCCGAAGCCTTTAGGCCAATCACAGCCGAAGAGAGCGCGCCCATTTCCCCTGAAGTGGAAAACAAATATGTGCTTATCGATCTAAATCGCCAGACACTCTCGTGCTACGAGGAAGATCGCGAAATATATTTCTGCCGCGTATCTACTGGACGCGTTGACCGCGAGACGCCGGTGAGCCCTTATTTCGCTATCCACTGGAAACTGATGTCGGTGCATATGAGCGGCGGCACCACGGGTGCAGGTTTTGACCTGGCCGGCGTCCCCTGGGCAACGTTTTTTGCCATCAATGGGATCGCGGTTCACGGGACTTTCTGGCACAACAATTACGGTGAGCGTACCTCGGCAGGCTGTGTGAATGCTACGCCGGAGGATGCGAGGTTCGTTTTCCGCTGGACCAGCCCAAACGTGCCCTACGATCCGGGTTACGTCGATACCGGCGAAGTAGGCACGGCCTTCGGCGCGGGCACCAACATTCGCGTCATCGAGTATTAAGCCGACGCATTCCTGATGGACACAATTCAACCCAGTCTGTGGCTGGCTTTTTTGGCGGGGCTGGCCTCTTTTCTTTCCCCCTGCGTGTTTGCGCTCGTGCCGGTTTACGTAGGTTATTTGGGCGGCCGCTCGGCGGCCGCGCCGCGGTCGCGTAAATCCAGCGATGTATTAATAACGTTCAGCCACGGCGTAGCCTTCGTTCTCGGCTTCAGCGCGGTCTTCATATTGCTCGGATTATTTTCTGCTGCGCTCGGCCAATTCCTTTATAGTTTCTCGCGCCTATTGGCAGTGATCGGAGGGGTAGTAGTTATCTTGTTTGGGCTGCATCTAAGCGGCATTTTGCATATTCGCTGGCTGGACTACGATCTGCGCCCGCGCGCTAAGCTTGACCAGCGGCGTAGCTACCTTTCCTCGGCCATGATGGGTGTTTTCTTTTCCGCGGGCTGGGTGCCTTGCCTAGGGCCTGTCTTGGGCGCTATCCTTACACTGGCTTTGAACAATGC
>JBKJWG010000315.1:0-54508 GCA_046716985.1 Anaerolineales bacterium
GCGCTGCGCTTCTTGTTTCGGCTGGACGCAGCGTTGTACGCGCTGCAAGGCCCGCTGGCGGTTGCCTACAACGGAGGCGTGCATACCAAGCATCGCCATACCGCTTATCACGATTTCTTTGTCGAACGCATTAAAAAAGGCGAGCGAGTTCTCGATATTGGTTGCGGCATTGGCGCGGTGGCATACGATTTGGCCGAGCGCGCGGGTGCCATCGTAGATGGGATCGATCTCAACGAGACAAGCATCGCTGAGGCCAAGCGGCGATTTGTCCATCCAAACTTGCACTTTGCTGTGCAAGACGCATTGAAGCTGGATGTGAAGCAAGCCTACGATGTTGTGCTGCTCTCCAATGTACTGGAACACCTGAATGGCCGTCCGGAGTTCCTGAGGCGGGTGCAACAGCTGACCGGTGCCAAACGATTGTTCGTGCGCGTGCCGCTCTTCGAGCGCGATTGGCGCGTGCCGCTGAAGAAGGAACTGGGCGTGGAATGGCGGCTGGACCTGGATCACAAAACCGAATACACGCTGGATAGCTTTACCCAAGATGTTAAAGACGCCGGGCTACAAGTTAAGCATTTGGAAGTTCGTTGGGGCGAGATCTGGTCGGAGTTGCAAGCCTGATGGAAACTTTGCCTTTCGATCAGCAGCTATCTTATTCACTGCGCCGTCAGCATGTGGATGATTTTCTTACGCGCACTATCGTAGAGGAAGAAGCGCGGCAATCTCTACTGGATGTAGGCGGAGTTAAAGATCAGCAGCGCGGTAAATTCAGCGTGCCACAATCGGGCTTCAATGTAATCACAGTCAATATCTCAACGGAAAAGAATATAGACGTGCGCGCGGACGCTGCCCGGCTGCCTGTTCGGCCTAATAGTTTCGAGTGGGTGCTGTGTTCTGAAGTACTTGAACATGTGGAGGAACCCCTGCGTGTGGTGGCGGAAATCTTTCGCGTCCTGCGCCCAGGCGGTAACGCGGTCATTACTGTGCCATTTCTTTTCCGATTACACGCTGATCCGGTTGATATTGGTCGTTACACGCATTGGTTTTGGCGGCAACAGCTTGAAAAGATCGGCTTTCGCCAAATAACAATTGAGAAACAGGACTTGTTTTGGTCAGTCATGGTCGACATGCTGCGGGAGTGGTTTCGATACCTGGTAGTAAGCGAGCGCTTTAAGAGCAGGCTGGCAATCAACGTTTTCTCGCGCTTGATCCGCCGCTTTCGAAAGGCCGCAACCGCATTTGATGCGAAGCCTGCACATCAGGAACACGACTTTTTCGGCCGATACACCAGCGGATTTGGTATCGTGGCCACTAAGCCTTAGCGACCGAATCAATGACAAAACCGCGCGTTGCCTATTTGTTGCAAATGTTTGGGATCGGGGGCATGCCCAAATGGCTCTATCATCTTGCCGGCCAATTGCGGTCAGAATTCGAGTTTACGTTCATTGCAACGCACTCGAGGTATGTGATCCCAGAATATCGAGATGTGGCGCGCGTGGTGGTGCTGCCTTTCAACAAATGGGCGCTGGCCGCTTATTTGTTTGCCAATCGCATCGACATTGCTCAAGTAGCCAACCTGCGCACGTATGTGGACGCGGCGCGGCTGGCGCGTGTGCCCGTGATCATCGAGCGTGTAGACGGAATGCGCCGTGGCGCGGCGCTAGGTGCAAAAGATGGCCTGGACGCGGTGATCGCCTCGACCAATGGGATCGTTCCGGAACTAAAGAAATTGACCTCGCCCGAGAAAATAAAGCTCATCTACAACGGAGTTGATCTGAAATCGTACGCGCACGCCAGTCCTGAGCGCTTTGGTTTTGGCGAGCAGGATGTGATCATTGGCAGAACCTCGCGCTTGTCGGGCGGCAAGAATATTTCTCTGCTTATTCAAGCAGTTATTGAATTGCGCAAAGAGAAAAAGTACAGCCATGTGCGTTTAGTGATCTGCGGCGGAGATACAACCCAGCCCGGGGCGGCGCCAATGCTCGAAACCTTGAGGCGAGAAGCTGGCCCGCTGGGCGAGAACGTCGTTTTCACCGGCGAAGTTTTGAATACAGTCGCTATTACCTGTGGGTACGATATCGCCACTTGCACCTCTAGACCCAACAATGAGGGCATCCCCAATTCATTGATCGAGGCAATGGCAGCGGGCAAGCCGGTGGTCGCTAGCGAGGTGGATGACATTCCGGAGCTGGTGGAGGATAGGCGCACGGGACTGTTGTTCCCATCAGACGATCTGGCCCAATTGGGGCAAACGTTGAAAAAACTTGTTGATGATGAAGGTCTGCGAAAACAGATGGGCGCAACAGGCAAAAAGCGCGTTGCCGCGGATTTTGATCTTGAAAAACAGACTCGCAAATATGCACAACTCTACGCCGAGTTGCTGACACAAAAGGGAAGACACCCAATGAATCGGACGCGTGCAGCCAGTGAGAAGGCGTTAATCTTATGAGCATCCCGCGCGGCGCCCGATCATTGTTTTCGCTCACGCGTCGAAGGTTGAACCCGAGTACGCAACCGGCCCTTTATTACGTCGTGCCCGGCGTGAATTGGGTGCTCGATTGGGTGGGCCACTATGTAACCCAGGGCGTGCAAGACCAATTCGGTCTTGATGCGCACGTGGTGCAATCGGCGCGCGGGTTATCGAGGCAGATCGTGCACTATGGCTCACTGTGGGACATCCTCGCTAATTTGGAGGCGCGCCACACGGTGCGCAATCTAAGTGTAGGCACCATCTTCCACGGGCAAAAAGACAGCCCGGAATTCGAAGATGCGCTTGGCAGGGTTCTGGCCAAGGTACAGTCCTTTGCCAAGCTGCATACCGCTAGCTTAATCATGGAGCAGCGTTTGTTGGATTGGGGCGTCCCCGCCAACAAGCTAGCCTGCATCCCACTCGGAGTGGATCTGCAACGCTTTCGCCCTGCCACCGCAGCTGAGCGCAGTGAGCGGCGTAAAGAGTTGGGCATATCCGATGATGCATTTTGCATCGGGTCGTTCCATAAGGATGGTCAGGGCATGGGCCAGGGTGATGTGCCGAAATTGATCAAGGGCCCCGATGTGCTTGTGGAGGTAATCGGCAAACTAGCTAAGCGGCAAAAGGTTTTTATTTTGCTGAGTGCGCCGGCACGCGGCTATGTGAAGAAAGGGCTGGATGCGCTTGGCGTTTCTTATCGTCACGTGGTCGAGGAAGACTACCACCGCATCCCGCGTCTTTATCACGCGCTCGATCTTTACTTGCTGACTTCGCGCGAGGAAGGTGGCCCCAAAGGCGTGCTGGAGGCGCTGGCCTCCGGTGTGCCTTTCGTTGGCACGCGGGTTGGCTTGGTGCCCGATGTGATTAGGTCAGAGAAGCAAGGCTTTCTGGCAGATAGTGAGGATGTGCCAACCTTGACCGCCCACGTCGAGCGCTTGATCGAAGATCCCCAATTGCGAGCGAGCTTTTCGGCCGATGGTTTAAAAGCCATTCAGGCCTACGACTGGCCGATCATTGCTGCACGCTATTACCGCGAAATTTATGAGCCTTTGTTACCCATCGCCAAATGAAGCTGACCCTGTTTTTTACGGAAGGTGTGTCGCTGCAAACCTGGAACGAAGTAGGCATGCTAGATCGGGAGTTGGCCATTTATAAAGCCTTGCAAAAACGCGGCGTTAAGGTCGGCTTCGTTACGTATGGAAACAGTCGGGATCTGCAATTCGCCTCGCGGCTGCCTGGTATTGCGTTGCGCGCGAATGATTTAGGCTTGCCCATCTCTAAATATAAACGCGCTCTGCAAACAGAGCCGCCCATGGGCGATATATTCAAGAGCAATCAAGTGGCGGGGGCGGAAGTGGCGTTGAGCGCGGCGCGACAGGCGAAAACCAAATTCGTGGCGCGTTGCGGATATCTGTTATCGGAATTTCAAGAGCAGCGCTATGGGACCAAGTCCGGCGAGGCCAAGGCCGCTCGGGACTTAGAACGCGAAGTCTTCCTCGGCGCGGACGCGGTTGTCGTAACCACTGACGCGATGGCTAACTCGATCAAGGAACGCTACTCGGTTCAAGATAGCGTTATTCGAGTGATCCCAAATTATGTTGAAACCGACCGATTTGCTCCTTTAAGACGGGATCCCAATCAAAAGTTTCGTATTGCATTTGTCGGGCGCCTGGATAAACAAAAGAACTTATTTGCGTTTGTGGAGGCTGTCGCGCCATTGGATGTCGAAGTATGGCTGATTGGTTACGGTCCGCAGCGCGCCGAATTGGAGAAGAAGGGGCGGGGTTCAAAGGCAGACTTCCGCTTTGTAGGCAACGTTCCCAATGTGGAATTGCCGGGCTTGTTGAATAGCTGCGATATTTTCGTGCTGCCGTCCCTTTATGAAGGCCACCCGAAGGCATTGCTGGAAGCGATGGCGTGCGGGCTGCCCGTCATCGGCACCAGGGTAGCGGGAACCCGCGAGCTGATTCAAGATGGTGAAAACGGGGTCGTGTGTGAAACGAACGCCGCAAGCATTCGCTCGGCGATCGAGCGACTGGTCAACGATGCTGCTTTGCGCAAAAGATTAGGGAAGGCAGCGCGGTCTTTTATCGAGAAACGATTTGCTCTAGATCGCGTAGTTGAGCTCGAAATGAGCTTGCTAAATGAGTTGGTGGATCAGAAATAATGCCAAAGATATCGGTTGTAATGGCCGTCCGCAACGGGATGCCTTTTCTGTCTGAGACCGTCCAGAGCATTTTGGATCAGAGCTTTCGCGATTTCGAGTTCATCGTGATCGATGATGCCTCGTCGGACGGTAGTTCAAAGGTCTTGCATGAGATCAAAGATGACCGAGTACAGATGATTACGAATAAAAAACAATTAGGTCTATCTCGCAGCCTGAACAAGGGCTTGGCGGCAGCCAAGGGCAAATACATCGCCCGTATGGATCATGACGACATAAGCTTGCCAGGCCGGCTGGCTGCCCAGTCTGATTATTTGGAATCTAATCCAAGAATTGATGTAGTGGGCACCTGGGCGCGCACCCTTGGTTTGCACCGCGAACAAACCTGGAATTATCCGACCACCGACGAAGAGATACGCGCTGAAATGCTGTTTAGCTCGGTTCTGGTGCATTCTTCTGTCCTGCTCAGGCGTTCAACTTTTGCGAAATACAAATTGCGCTATGATCCCGAGGTGACTCGCGCCCAGGATTACGAGCTCTGGACGCGGGGAGCTAAGCACCTTCGCTTTGCCAATCTAGGCAAAGTCTTGCTGCGCTATCGCATCCACCCGCAGCAAGTTGGCCGAAACCACGGTAATCAGCAGCAAGCGGTGGCTGCTAAGATACGAGCCAGGCAACTTAGAGCATTAGGCTGGCGACCCAGCCAAAGTCAGCTTAACCTTCATAATTTGATCAGTCAATGGAGTTTTCCGGCTTCACGCGCTGGATTGTTGGAGGTCGAGAGCTGGCTTCTGGCGATCCGTTTCGCTAATGAACAAACTCGGGGCTACGATCCAAAAGGGTTGGATGCCGTTTTGGAGCGGCGCTGGTGGGCGGCATGCCGAGCTGCGATCAATTTAGGCAAGCCGGCATGGGCCTTATACAAAGGTTCAAACCTGGCGAGCCAAAGCAATCGCTCGGCAACCGACAAGGCTGTTTTTTGGTCTAAGGCTTTGCTGCGAGAAGGCCGCCAACGATGAAATTTGCCTCGCCACTGAAGATCGCCATTGTTGCCGCGTCGGCGCCCCCTCACAGCTCGGGAGGGGTTGCCAGCGCGCACTACAACCTTTTCTGTGCGCTAAAAGATAAAGGGCTTTCGGTAAAACTATTCACTTTTTTCGATAACGGGATTTTGGAAAACCGTGGCGGCTCCATTGTTCGGCGCGGCGCTTCGGCGCGGCTGGTAAAGGCGATCTATTGGCTGGCGCAACTGCCGTTTCGGATCATTCAACCTGGCAAATTGGCATATCAAAGCGCGGTAATTTTTAGATCATCCATCGGCGCGTTCAAAATGGGGCGCGCCGTGGTCCAGTTTGATCCAGATATCGTCATTCTTTCCGATCATGGAGCTCCCGGGTTGTTCGTCCAAAAAAGAGCCGGGCAAAGATTCGTGTTGATCTCTCACCATAACCCCGCCCGCTTTGCGAAGGAACCATTGCTGGGTGATTATTCCGCACTGGATGCCAGGCTAGCGATCAAGCTCGAAGAAATAGTCTTGAAGAAAGTTGACCAAGTGATTTGCCCTTCGCGCTACATCTCAAAATGGTTCCACAAAACCTACTCTTTTGAGGGCCCGGTAAGCGTTTTGCCAAATTTGATCGACCTTAGATTGATCGATTCGATAAAGCCTGCTGCTGCGCGCAAACAAATGAAGCTGCCTAAAGAGGCGATATTGATCTACTTGCCATCCGCCGGCACGCGTATCAAAGGCTCTCATTTTCTTGTGGCGATCATTGACGGACTATTCAAGACGACGAAGAAAAAAATCGGACTATATATTCCTGGCTATGTGGACGAGGATATGAAAAACCAGTTGAAGGCTGACCGACGAGCCGATTCCCTTTATATGCCAGGGCAACTTAATTACAAGGAACATGTGGCAATCGTCAAGGTTTGCAGTTTCGGCATCACCCCGGCAGTAATGGAAAATTTCAGCATGGCCATCCTTGAAGCCACCTATTCGGGGGTGCCGATGCTTGCATTCCAGCGGGGCGGCAACGAAGATATTATCGAGAACGGCAAGAACGGCTACTTATTTCCCGCCTTCAATGTGAAAAAAATGCTCGAAGTGGCAAATCATCTAATGGGCAACGAGCGAATTAATGCTTTCAAGAAGCGAACAAAGAGTTTTACGCGCAAAAAATTCAATTCAGAATTAATCCTAGAACAGTATTTGCAAGTACTGGGCATTGGTTAAGCGGAATTGGACAAGCTATGAAAAACAAAGATTTTGCTGAACAGAGCTATAGCCACCATGAAAAGCATTATGAGGAATATAGCCAGAGCGATGAAAAAAAACGCCGGGCGCGCAGTTGGCAGCAGACCGACACGGTGGATGCCTGGTGCCGGCAGCGCCTAATTGGGGCAATCGACCCGATCTTGCAAGCATTTCCTGATGCGCGCTGGCTAACAGTGGGCGACGGCAGATATGGCTGCGATGCTCACTATATTGAGAGCCAAGGTTCTAACGCGCTTGCTACGGATATTTCCGATGTGCTGCTAAAGCAAGCCGTGAAGGAAGGTTACATCAAGGCCGGTCGCAAAGAAAACGCCGAGGCGCTTTCTTTCAAACAGAGTGAATTTGACTTTGCGCTCTGCAAAGACTCGCTGCACCATTTCCCTCGGCCACCCCTTGCTATTTATGAAATGTTGCGGGTGGCCGAAAAAGGGATCGTGTTGATCGAACCTAATGACGAATTTATTCTTTCGGAATTGCTCGAACATATTTATCGCGCACTAAAAGATTTTTTCTTCGCAGTCTTTCTGCGGCGGGCAAAGAAAAAATATCAATACGAAGAAGTCGGAAACTTTATATATGGAATTTCACTAAGAGAAATTGAAAAAATGGCCCTGGCTCTAAATTATGAAGCGGTTGCCTTTAAGGGTATTAATAACTACTACATTGATGGCATAGAAGACGAAAAGCTAAGTGAAAACGGGCCGCTACAAAAGAAAGTGCGTTTCATGATCACCTGGCGGAATTTATTAAGTAGGTTAGGACTAAAACCAGCCGGTGTGTTGGCGGCTGTAATTTTCAAAATACCAGTGAGCGAATTGCTCGGTAAACAACTCTCGGCCGCCGGGTATAAAACAATTCGGCTGCCGCGCAACCCCTACTTGGCTGGCTGATTCCCCGGAAACAAATTGGCAAAAATTACGTTTGGCATCCTTGCACTTAATGCTCAGCCGCTGCTGGAATATAACCTGCGCGCGTTGTATCCCTTTGCGCACGAGATCATAGTTGTCGAGGGCGCCACGCGTCCCGCGGCTACATTGGCTGGAACGGATGGCCACTCCAGCGACGATACATTGAAGATGCTCGAACTATTCAAGAAAACCTCAGACCTCGAAAACAAACTCCACCTTGTTTCCGCCGCAGACGAGGGACATTCGGATGGATTGTGGCCAGAGAAAGATGAGATGTCGCAAGCCTTTGCCAAACGGGCTGGCGGTGATTGGCTCTGGCAAATCGACAGTGATGAGTTTTATCGCGCCGAGGACATTGAAAAAGTAATCCGATTGCTCGATGAACAACCGGATATTTCAGGAATTTCATTTCCCTTCTATGAATTCTGGGGGGGCTTCGACTATTTCACAACTGGTACCTGGTACCTATATGAATTCACTGAAGTCCGCCGCCTCTTTCGTTGGCGACGCGGATATTCTTATAGCAGCCATCGCCCACCAACTGTGCTGGATCGAGATGGACACAACTTGGATTTGTCGAGATGGGTTAGCGGAAGGCAAATGCGCGTACAGGGCATCTTTATGTACCACTATTCTTATGTCTTTCCAAAGCAAGCTCAGCAAAAAGTTGGCTACTACTCCAACGTGGATTGGACAGATGTGTTTCGGGAAAATTCTCGTTGGCTAGATAATAGCTATGTGCAACTCAAACACCCTATGTTTTTGGGCGACCGCGGACCGGAGTTGCAATGGCTAGAACGCTTTAAGGGCGAACACCCTAAAGCCATCCAGCAATTGCAACGTGATTTGTCCTCAGGCAAGATGAACGAACCTTTGCGCTTGACAGAAGATATTGAGCGGCTGCTAGCCTCGCCGATCTATTATTTTGAGCGAATGCTGGCGCGCATATTTTTGGTGATTTTTTGGCCGCTGCGCGGGATATGGAAGAAGCTGCGTTATGGGTTGGTGGGCACCGGGAGGGCAGCCTGAAATGCTACAGGCAACGGGTGCGCACCATATAATTTCCCTTTGGGAGAGCGAATGAGCGTCGAAATTGTAGAACACGGCGGAAAAAAATATGCCGAGATCATTTGGGGAAAGGAGCGGGTGGATATAACCACGTTTTATTCGCCAGCTGTATCTTCGTTTCAGTTCGGGCTTCTGGCGCACAAGGCTGGCTTTGCTGAGCCGCCGCATTATCACAAGCCTGTAACAAGGACGATCAGCGACCTGCAGCAAATGTTCGTCGTGCAGCGCGGCGTAATTGCCGTGGAGCTATACGATGATGACGGCAACTTGCTGCGGGAGATCGAAATGCACGCAGGCGACGCCATTGTGTTGATCCACGGCGTGCATGCGATCCGCGTGATCGAAGATATGCAATGCATCAGTGTGAAACAAGGTCCCTATCTCGGTGAAGAAGAAGACAAGGTCTTTGTGGATGTGAAAAAGTGATCCCGGTTTTCGAACCCATTATTGCCGAGGACGAGATCGCCGCGGTGGTGGATGCTTTGCGCACGGGCCAAGTGTCCGGCACTTTCGGTCATTACATCAAGGATTTTGAGAATGAATTCGCTCATTACGTTGGCTGTAAATATGGGGTGGTGGTCAATAGCGGCAGCTCGGCGTTGCACCTTGCCGTAGCCGCGCTTGACCTTAAACGCGGCAGCGAGGTGCTGGTGAGCGCCAGCACGAACATTGCTACGGCTCTTGCAGCCCTTCACAACGGTCTCGTTCCTGTGCCAGTTGACTCCGAAGCTGTTACCTGGAACCTGGATCTTGATCTGACGGAAAAACTGATCACGCCCAAAACAAAGGCGATCATCCCCGTGCATCTTTATGGCCACCCGGTAGATATGGATCGGTTGATGAAGATCGCCAATAAGCACAACCTGATCATGATCGAAGATTGCGCCGAATCGCATGGCGCCACTGTGCGCGGCCGCATGACCGGCAGCTTTGGCCAGATGGCTTGCTTCAGTTTCTATGCCAACAAAGTGATCACCACCGGGGAGGGCGGCATGATCACGACCAATGATGAGAAGTATGCCGAGCGCCTGCGTTTGCTGCGCAACCTGGCTTTCACGGAACCGCGTTTTCGGCATGAGTTGGCTGGTTTCAATTTTCGCATGCCCGGTTTCGTGGCGGCGCTTGGCCTAGCTCAGTTCCGCAAGATCGACAAGATCGTGGAAGAGAAACGACGAGTGGCGCACAGCTATTCAGAAAAACTGAAAGATATACCGGGCTTACAGCTGCCTGCAGAAATGGAATGGGCCAAAAATGTGTATTGGATGTATGGCATTGTTGTGAAGCCTGAGTTCGGGATCAGCCGGGACAAATTGATCGAAGCTTTGGAGGAACGTGGCGTTGAATCGCGTACATTCTTCTGCCCAATGAACCAGCAACCGGTGTTGAGGAAAATGGAAGGCTTCCGAGAAGTTCCCTGCCCGGTAGCCGACTCTCTATGGGAAACAGGCTTATACCTGCCCTCTGCGTGGAACTTGAGCGAAGAAAATATTACTTTCATCTGTGATGCCATTCGCCAAGCGCCGCACTGGGAAGGCTAACCTAGCGAATGAGTTCCTATGTTGGCAAGCATGCCCAGTACTATGACACAATCTATGCCGAAAAACTGTATGCTCAAGAAGCGGCGGTGGTGGATGCTTGCTTGCAAAAACACGCCAGTGGAAAAATCACACGCCTCCTAGAGCTCGCCTGCGGCACCGGTCGGCATGCTTTCGAGCTGGAAAAATTAGGTTATCAGATCATGGCGACTGATTACTCCAAAGATCTGTTGGCCTTAGCTGAGCGCAACGCGAAAGAACAGAAATCAAAAGTGGATTTTCGATATCAGGACATGCGCGAGCTTTCGTTGCCTGACCAGCCCTTCGATGCGGCCTATTGCCTTTTTGACTCGATCGGTTACGTGCAGAGCAATGAGGCGATACAGAAGGTCTTGGCTGGAGTACATCGCCATCTTCGGAAGGACGGGTTATTTATTTTTGAGTTCTGGCACGCGGCGGCTATGTTGAGGAACTACGAACCGCGCCGCGAACGCCGCTGGAAAACGAAATTCGGCGAGTTGGTGCGCGTCTCGTCCACTCGACTGGACGTTCCCAAACAGTTAGCTGAAGTCGCATACGAGTTTCAAGAATTAGGGGCAGATGGTCACAAAGAAACCTTTAGCGAAACGCAGGTTAATCGTTATTTTCTTGTGCAGGAAATGACTCTTTTTCTGCAGAGCACAGAGTTCGAACCGTTGGATTGGTTGACGGCTTATCAACCGAAACAACCAATCACCGAAGACACCTGGCATATTTTGGCTATCGCCAGGCGGAATTAGATATGAAAGTCGGTGTCTATCTCGATGATTATGTCCCTCAAGATGGAGGCGGGTACACCTTCCAGGCAGAGGTCTTTGCGACATTAAGCAAACTGGCTGGCGAAAGCCGCCATCAATTTGTAGTCATTTCCACTTCCAACAAGGAAGTCGAAGCCCGGCTCAAGGGCACAAATTTGCAATGGTTGCCCTATCCGCCCATCGGGCTGGCGGAAAAGATGCGCGCGTGGTTTGCTCGCAATTGGCCCGGTGGGCGCGGGAGTTGGCAATCTTCACTTGAACGCCGCGCCCGGCGAGCTGGCGTTGAATTCATGTGGTTTCTCAGTCCGCGGCCGAAAGCCGTTGACCTACCCTACATGACTATCGTGCTGGATCTGCAGCACCGGCTGCAACCCTGGTTCCCCGAGGTGAGCGCGAAAGGGGAATGGCAGGTGCGCGAACGTCATTACGAAGAGCTGCTGCCACGGGCGAGCGCCATTATCGCGGGGACGCAGGCGGGCAAGCAAGAGATCATTCGATTCTACGGAGTGCTTGAAGAGCGCATTCATATCTTGCCGCATCCCACGCCCGGCTATGCGCTGGCCGCAAAAGCTGGCGATGACGAAGAGGTCCTCGCCCGCCATGGATTGAAGCGCGGTTATTTGTTTTACCCCGCCCAATTTTGGGCCCACAAAAACCATGTCAATTTGCTGCTAGCCCTGAGGCAATTGCGAGAAAGCGGTTTGAAAATCCCCCTCGTGCTTTCGGGCGCAGACTTCGGTAACCAGGCTTACGTCGAAGATCAGATTCGGCAGTTGGGGCTTGAAGATCAAGTACGCCTTTTGGGCTTTGTCCCTCAGAACGAGTTGCCCGAGCTTTATCGCGGCGCATTGGCGCTTACCTACGTCAGTTTTTTCGGGCCCGAGAACATGCCACCGCTTGAAGCGTTCGCGCTTGGTTGCCCGGTGATCGCTGCCAACGTGAGTGGCGCCGAGGAACAAATGGACGGGGCCGCGCTGCTAGTTAATCCCGCCGATCCAGCTGACATTGGCGCAGCCATTGGCAAGCTGGTTGGCGACAGCGAGTTGCGCGAACGGCTGGTTGCCAGCGGCCGCAAGCGCGCGGCGCGCTGGACGACAGATGATTTCATGCGCGGCGCCTTCGGCGTTCTTGATTCTTTTGAAAATATTCGCAAGACTTGGAAAAACTAAGACCGTGTTGCTCAATCGAGCAAGCACGCTCGTATAAGTTATGACCTTTATCCCCGCATTGAGTGTACTGTCCTCTGTATATAAGGGAGCGACGTTTCTTCCCGGATTCCTCGAGAACCTGCGCGCCCAGACGCTGTTTCCTGAGCTCGAGCTTGTCATCGTTTTAAATGAACCAGATTCGGTTGAAGAGCAAATGGTAAAAGATTTCAGCAGTAAATATCCTCAGCAGGTTCAAGCCCTGCGCGTGGATAAAGTGGAAACCTTGGGCGCTTCGTGGAACCGCGGATGGGCCGCGGCGCGGGCCCCCTATTTGGCGATCTGGAATATAGACGACCGGCGTGTTCCTGATTCACTGGGCCGCCAATTGACCGAGCTGGAACAAAACTCTGATTGGGTCTTGTGTTACGGCGATTATTTGACAGTTTCGGCTTACGGCAAGGAAGGCGGAGCGCTGCGTAGAACCCCAGCTTATAGTTCCTCCCATTTCAGCCGCGCCTTTGCCCAAGGCGGCGCCTTTTGGGTTTTCCGCCGTGAGCTGGCGAAACATACAGGTTACTTCGACGAGCAATTTGAGGTGGCGGCCGACATGGATTTATCGCTGCGCATGGCGGCTAAGGGATTGCAGATGGGGCGCGCTGATGATGTGCTGGGCTACTTTACCGATGCCGCGCAAGGGCTGAGTACACGCGAAGGCGCTAAGCGAGCCAGGATCGAGCGCACCGCTGTTCAACTGCGCTATGCGGTCTTCGATAAAGTTGATCCCCCGCTGCAACTAGAAGCATTGGGTTATCGCTTGGATGCGATAAGGAGTTTCGGCGAATGGCACGCCATTCGCGAATATCTTCCAAATTACGAAAATTTTGTGCGTGTGCGCCAGCCGCTGCGACTGCTGGGCGGTCTGAGGTTTGAGTTGCGAGTCATTTTCAACAGGTTGGGACTGCTGAAATTGATTTACTGGGTGCAAGACAGAGTCTGGAAGCGCGAGGTCTAATGGCTGATCCGTTAGTTAGTGTTGTCATTCCTGCACGCAACCGCGGCCAGTATATTTTGCAGGCGCTGGATAGCGTGTTTGCGCAGACATTTACTGATTACGAAATTATTGTGGTCGACGATGGTTCCACCGACAACACGAGGGAATTGCTTACCCCATTAATTCAAAAAGGTGCGGTTCGCTATGAGCGGCAGGAGGCAAAGGGTGTTTCGGCTGCGCGAAATCATGGTATTCGCTTGGCCCACGCGCCTTATATCGCTTTCCTCGATTCGGACGATTTGTTCCTGCCGACGAAACTGGAAAAACAACTAGGGGTCTTTTCATCCGAAAAAGATCTTGGATTCGTACATTGCAGCTTTTCCAAGTTTGATGATGAAGGTCGAAACCTGGGCCTGCGTGATACCTCGCGCTTTCAAGGTCAGATTTACCCAGATATGCTGCTCGAGTGGTCTGTTTTGATGGCCATGCCTTGCATGTTGATGCGCGCTGAAGTACTAAAGGAAGTGGGTGGCTTCGACGAGCAGATGACTTGGGCCGAGGATCTGGATCTTTGGCGGCGCATTGCCCGCCGCTATCGGGTTGGTGTTGTCCCCGAAGCTTTAGTGAAAGTGCGCGTGCACGCGACCAGCACCAGCTATGACAAAACGCGCGGCAGTCACGGTTTTGAGCGTTATCTTGAGAAGGCTTTCGCCGAAGATTCTAACTTGAGCGAAGATTTCCGCAAGCGGGCTACGGCCAAGATGTACGCAAAACTCGCGCAAAACTTGCTGGGCGAAGGCGGCGCTGACCAAATGAAGCAAGCCCGCCAGCACGCCCGGCGGGCATTGGCCGCCAGGCCGCTGCAGTTGAGCGCACTGGCGACTTGGCTGGCGAGTCTTCTGCCAAAGAGTGTGCGGCTTGCCATCGCCTCGGGGTTGCGCTCGGTTCGTTACCCTGCTGCCAAAGCCTGAGTCGCTATAATCGCTTCTTCGGATTGAATGCCAGCCACTCAAGATAAATTTCCAATTCTTTTCCTCGGCACGCAAATGGAAGTGGCCGGCGCGCAGCGCGTGCTGCTTTCACAAGCACGCTGGTTTCATGAGCGTGGCTACCCCGTGCAGGCCGTCTTTTTTTATGACAAGCAAGGTCTTGCTCAAACTTGGCAGTCCCAGTTTGATTTCCCCGTCATCTCTCTAAACGCTTGGAAACCGAAGAGCCTTCCAGTTTTCAATCTACTCGCTGGATTGTTGCGGTTATTCCGTTTGGTGCGCAGGCAGGTAAAAGCCATCGTTACATTCACCCCGCACAGTAATCTACTGGGTTTGCCCCTTGCCTGGCTGGCCGGCGTGCCGGTGCGGGTTGGCTCTCACCATGGCTACATCGAAGGGTCGTCAACTTGGTTGGCTTGGCTGCACGGGCGGCTGACCAATTCGTGGTTGTGCAGCGCCATGGTGGCCGTATCAGAGCAGGTGCGCGGTTATGCCATAGCTCGCGAAGGAGCCAAGGCAACTAAACTCGTTGTTATTGAAAATGGAATTGAACCGCTGCGCGTCGATAAATTAAGTGAGAGCCGCCGAAATGCTTTGCGTGCTGAAATAGGCATACCCGACGGGACGGTATTATTGCTGACCGTCGGCCGGCTGACTGTGCAAAAGGGACACACCGTGCTGCTGGATGCGATCGCTCAACTGAAAAAAAGCGAACCACCGCCCGTTTTTGTTTTTGCGGGCGATGGGCCGTTGCGAGCCGAACTAGAGCAAAAGACGCAGCAACTCGGAATTACGCAGCAAGTGCGGTTCCTGGGCGTACGTGCCGATATAAACGAGTTACTCTTGGCTGCTGATATCTTTGTGCAACCTTCGCTTTGGGAAGGTCTTTCGCTGGCGCTGTTGGAAGCATTGCTGTCTGGCGTGCCGGTGCTGGCAACTCAGGTCGAGGGCGTAGTTGATGTGGTCGAAGATGGCGATTCGGCTTTGCTGGTGCGGCCCAAGGATGCAGCCGCGTTGGCTGCCGCAATTGAGCTCATGCTAAAAGACGAGGATCTGCGCAACCGCTTAAGTCGTGCAGGACAGCAACGCGCCAAAACCCACTATAGCGTTGATCTGATGTGTCAATCTTATGAGGATTTGTTGCACAAACCTGTAAAAAATGAGTCCTAAGAAAACGCGCGAACGATCATCTCTAACCATTTGGCTTAAACCCCTCATTCTTTTTGCTGGTGTGCTGTTGCTTTTAATGACCGGGTCCGAGATGCTTAATCTCGCCTGGGGGTCCGGACATTTATTGGGTGAACTTTCCGGGAAGTGGGCAGCCACTCTCTTATCCTATTTATTTCTTGCAGCAGCCCTTTTTGTCCTTTTATTCCGCAGCCTCTATGCACCTAGAAGGCTGAACATCTTACGCGGAAGGCTTTTGGCTTTACGCGAAAAATTAGGCAAGTGGCGTGGGCTGGTTGCTTTTCTTGTCGCAGCCTTCCCAGCCTATTTTGTTTTCTATTTCCCTTGGGGTGGTCTCTTCGTTGGCTTTTTCACGCGACTGCTTGTGTTCATCCTTGCGATTTCAGGCACCACAATTCTGATCGCATCAAAAAAGGAAGGTTTATTCTCTTGGCGCGCTCTGCTATTGGCAGGCTTATTTACGGGCACTCTTCTTGTACTCGCTGAATCTTTTGCGTTGGTTAGCAATTATCCATTTGCGTTGCATTGGTCCGAAGGCAATCGCCTGTGGGATTATTCTGTACTATTCGGCCGCGCCCGTTACAACTATCCTGCTAGCGAGCCGGTCTTCGCTTGGATCGATCCGGCCCGCCAAGCTTTGTGGGGACTTCCTTTCCTGATGCCTTCTCTTCCAATTTGGGCCGCGCGTTTGTGGGGCGCGTTCCTTACAACAATTCCTTATGCACTTTTGGGTTGGTTCGCCTTCCGACCACTAAAAGAAGCCCGTGGACAATGGGTGGCCGGAGGCATCTGGGCGTTGATCTTCTTGAACCAGGGACCGATCTACACACCCCTGATCTTCAGTGCGATCCTGGTTGCAGCTACCAGGCGCAGGCCGATGTGGCTGGCGTTGCCGCTAGTCTACGTTGCGGGCCTGTACGCGGGTAGCAGCCGCTTCACTTGGGCGTTCGCACCTGCAATATGGGCGGCGCTGCTTGCTCTAAGCGATGGTGTGTTACTCCATACGAAACTGACTACTAGGGACTGGCTGCGGGCTGCGGCGTTGGGCTTGGCAGGGCTTTGGACAAAAGGCTTGCCCATCTTATTGGGTATATTGGCTGGACTATTGCCGATTTCGTCGTCTGTGGTTGCGACACCAGCACCAAGCGGCATGCCAGGCGAGCAAGGTATAGACACCATACAGAACTTGCAAGCCACGGCGACCGGGCAGCCCTTTATTTGGTATCGCCTCTTCCCTAACGATGTTTATCCTCCGGGAATTTTGCTTGGGCTGGCTTTAGCCGCCCTGCCCTTAATTCTGCTGCTTTGGTATTTAGCCCACCGTGGATTCTGGAAAACTGTTCTTTGGCAGCGCATTGCCCTGTTGCTCGGCTGCGGGTCGTTCCTGGTGGTTGGCGTGATCGCCAGCGTTAAGGTGGGCGGTGGCGCCGACTTGCACAACTTGGATATGTTCCTGGTCAGCCTGGTGCTGCTTGCAGGCATTGCATGGGAAGCCGGATTTTATAAACGCCTGACTAACTTCTTGCAAGAAAATTCGCGCGTGCGCTGGCTGCTGGCTGCCATGATCCTGATCCCAGCGTTCACGCCGATGGCGAGCGGAAAGCCCTTGGTGTTGCCCACGGCAGAACGCACACAGTTTGTGCTTGAGCGCATCCAAGATAAGATGACGTGCGCGCGGGAATTTGGCGAAGTGCTTTTTATGGACCAACGCCAGTTGATCACTTTTGGTCAAATGGGTGACCTGCCCTTGATTGTTGATTACGAAAAGAAATTTGTGATGGACCAGGCTCTGGCCGGCAATGAGGCTTATTTTGCACCGTTCCGTGCGCATCTGGCTGCCGGCCGATTCGCGCTAATCGTCAGCGAACGCGAAGGAACACTATACAAAGATCTCGATCAAGAGAGCGTTGGCGATAGCCTGGTCGAAGAAAATAATGCCTGGGTGCGCTGGGTGAGCACGCCGCTGCTGCAGTATTATGAGTCGGTGGGAAATTTCAAGGATGCGGCAGTAGAATTATTCATGCCCATCGAGCGCAACTTTGACTGCCCCTAAAAAAAGGTCCAGACCCGACACAAATGAATTGAACCAGCGCCGCCCCTTGCGGCTCTATTTTTTGCTGCCAGCGCTCGGCGCGCTGGCAGCCTTGGCGGCGGTCTTTGCTACCCCCAGCGAGGGTAGCAATTCCTGGCTGCTCGGCCTCTCCAAAACGCGCTGGCTGTTGGTGGCCGGATTGTTTATTGCGGCCTTGGTCTTCAGCGCAGCGTTTTGGACCAATTGGCGCAATACAAAAACCTGGCGTGGGCTTCAAAAGAAAATATCAATCGTTTTCGAAAATCGAATTGTTTACATTGTTTTGTTGGTGCTTAGCATAGGGGGGATAGTGTTATTTTTTTATCTAATCCTGCTGACATTTAAATTCACGGACGATTTAATTCAAGCGCGACTGTTGCGCTTGCTGCCCTTTTTGCTTTGGCTGCTTTTGCTCAGCGCGCAAACTGTGGTTGCTTTGCCTTTGTTGCGCTATGGCAAGGTCTCGCGGCTGCGAGTTCTGCCGTGGCGCAAAATCCTGTTGCCCGCTGTAGTCGCCTTCGGCTTGCTTGGGCTGGTCGGGCTACTCATTTCCACGACACGTCTGGGTCTGCAGCCCGACCGCACCGGGTGGGATATCCCTGGCGTTCCGCTGATGGCAACCCAGATCTTGTTGGCTTGGCTGGGCGCGCTACTGGTTTACGGGGTCCTTCGCTGGATTGAAAAAAGAACTGGATGGAAGCTCTCGCGAATGGACTTATTGGCTTGCTTGTCGCTATGGCTGCTTGCTATCTTTCTGTGGCAATCGCAACCATTGACGCCCACTTTTTTCGCGCCCACCCCGCAACCGCCCAACTATGAATACTATCCATACTCAGATGCGGCTTCTCACGACTTGGTTGCCCAAAACCTTTTGATCGGCGAAAGCTTCGGTCAAGCGGCCGAAAAACCCCTTTACAGTTTTTTTCTATCTATCTTGCATACATTGGTCGGCCAGAATTATTTGAATGTGGCTGCCGCGCAAGTTGTCGTGTTGGCTTTGCTGCCGGCGGTGCTGTATTTGCTGGCCAGTCAAATGCAGCATCGTTTCTCAGGAGCGCTGCTTGCCTTAGCCGTGATTTTGCGCGAGCGCAATACGATTGCGCTGTCCGGCCAGATCGACGTTTCGCATTCCAAACTATTGATGACCGATCTGCCCACCGCGCTGGTGCTGGCATTATTCACGCTCCTTTTGTTTCGCTGGCTCAAAGCCGATCGGCGCGCTTTGCACTGGCCGCTGCTGGTGGGCGGCGCACTGGGCGGACTGCTGCTACTGCGTTCGCAAACTTTGATCTTGCTACCGCTAATAGTTTTGTTGGCCTTGTGGCGCGCAGGGATGGGATGGCGCATTCGCAGCGTGTACGCAGGCGTGCTCTTGCTGGGCTTTGCTCTGGTGGCGATGCCTTGGATGCTGCGCAACGCTGCCCGCACGGGGCAGTTCGGCTTTTCGCAACCTTTACAAGCTTTGTATTTGGCGAAGCAATACAGCCTGACACCGGAAATTAGCGACCCGGGCTTTCCACCAGACACACCTCTTTCGGATTATGTCTCATTAGGTTTTGCACACGTGGCTGATTTCGTAAGCACGCATCCGGGCGAGGTAGCGCGTTTTATTACGGCCCATTTCCTTCACAACGAGGTTTCTTCGTTTCTAGCCTTACCGATGCGCTTTGATCTAACCGACAAGATCGTCACCTTCTATAACCTGCGCCCCTATTGGATCGGCGCGGAAGACCGCTTATGGAGCGAGTGTTGCTCATTGAACGCCCACATCGCAAAAAACCCTTATTGGGATAAATGGAATGGCGTTTTTCCGCCGGAAGCCCGTTTGCCTATTGCCTTCAATCTAGCCATGCTGGCTTTGGGCCTTGGCGCGGCCTGGCAGCGTAATCGTTGGCTGGGTCTGCTACCTGCCGGCTTACACGTGATCTACAACTTAAGCACCGCCGTGGCGCGCGTTTCCGGCTGGCGCCTGAACCTACCAGTCGATTGGGTGCTCTTGCTGTATTACTGTTTGGGCATCGGGCAGCTTACTTTGTGGGGCTGGGCCTATATTTCTGCTTCCCCACAAGTTGCTGCGCTCAAAGAAAAGAAAAACAAACCAGTTTTCGGTTGGAGAAGAGAAAAGCTGACCCAATCGGCGGCGCTGATGCTGGTAGGGGCACTTCTCCTGCCCTTATCCGAAATCCTCATCCCCGCTCGATATCAACCAATTGACCGTGCCGCAGCAGTTGTCCAATGGCAAGCATCAAAGCTCGCCGCGCACACCTCGTTGGATATAGACGTCTTCCTAGAACAACCCAACGCGGTAATACTGACCGGCCGCGCCCTGTGGCCGCGTTATTACGGCGCAGGCGCGGGCGAGCCGGGCGACCAGTGGCCGGCTTTCAACCCCCTGCCATTTGCCCGCCTCGGATTTGTGCTGATCGGGCAGCAAGTAGACCAGGTGGTGCTGGCATTGCGGGCCGCGCCGCCAGCTTTTCCGATGGCGAGCGACGTAGTTGTCTTCGCTTGCGAGGAAGACAACTATTTGCGCGCCATGGCCGTCATCTTCCCGCAGGGCGAAGCAGCCGCCCTGCTTACCGATTTCGGTACGTTTTCCTGTTCAGCGTCGCCCTAAGGGCCCCATCTTCAAAACGGTATAATCTTCGCGGCGCCTCTTTCGAGGCGCTTTTACTATGACCATTGCCCTGATCAATACCAATTTTGTGGTGCAGCGCAATGACCCGCTCACGACGGGCATTGTGTATATGCCGATCAGCCTGGCTTACCTGGCCGCCGCCCTGCGCGCCGCCAAGTACTCTGTCAAGGTGATCGACGCTTACGCGGCCGCCCCGCGTCGTAACCGGCGGGAGGGTAACTTCCTCTTTTTCGGCTTGGGTGAAAAAGAATTACTGGCTGAGCTGCCTCAAGACTTGGGCGCTGTTTTTGTTTATGCCATCAATCTCACCAATCACATATCCACCATTGAGATTGTTCGGGCTGTGAAACGCGCCCATCCTAAGGTTCCCGTGATCGTGCTGGAGAACACGCAAGCGGTAACCGCCTACGCACTGTCTTTAGTTGCCGCCGAGTTCTACGCAGTGGGCGCGGATTACATCTTGACTGGCGAAGCCGAGCGCCGCGCCCCGCAGCTGCTGGCCGCGCTCGAGAAAGGTGCTGACGAAAAGGCACTGCGCGTTATCGACGGGCTTGGCACGCCGAATTTTTACAGCTCGCCCATCGGTTTCTTGCTGGATAAAAACTTGGATCAACTGCCCTTCCCGGCATGGGATCTCTTTCCGCTCGAAAACTATTGGTCGCTGCGTTTCGCCCATGGGCCGCTTTCTGCCCGCCGCTACCTGCCGCTGCTTACTTCGCGCGGCTGCCCATATCCATGTGGGTTTTGCGTGGTACCTGCCACCAATAATCAAAAGTGGCGCCCGCGCTCGGCCGCCAATGTGGTCGACGAAATCGAACACTTTGCAAAGACTCTCGGTGTGCGCGAGTTCCACATCGAAGATTTGGATCCCACGATTTCCGATCCGCGTATCCGCGAAACCTGCGCAGAAATTATTCGCCGCAATTTAAAGATAACTTGGAAGATTGCGGCAGGCACCAAAGTGGAAACGATGCGCGATGAAGAAACCATCGACCTGATGGCTGAGGCGGGCTGTCGCTATATCTCGATTTCGCCCGAGACCGGCTCGCCGCGTCTGCTTAAGCTGATGCGCAAGCCGTTCGATCTCGAGCATGCCGTGCGCATTGTCAAACGCATGAACCAGGCAGACATCCGCTCGCAGGCTTGTTTCGTGCTTGGCTACCCAGGCGAGACCGAAGAAGATCTGCAAATGACTTGGGAACTTGTGCGTGAGCTGACGCGCGTTGGGGTCGATGAGATCGCCCTGTTCATCATCACACCCGTGCCGGGCTCCTCGATCCACGAACAATTCTCTGGCTACGCCAGTCTGTCTGAGCTCAACTTCAGCCCAACCTGGCGCAGCGATTATCCAACGCTCAATCGTTTTCGCCTTCGTCTATACGCCCATTTTTTGTGGTGGAAATTGCGTTATCATCCGCTCAAGTTGCTGCGTCAACCATTCAATTTTCTGCTTCGCCGCTTTGAGACCAAGATGGAAATGGTTCCGTACCGAGCCTTGGTGCTGCGCTGGCTGGCGCGATGATGGCAAAAAACCCGACAATAGACAAGCGCAAAGTTTCTTACGGCGAGGAACGTACTTTTCGTGGCCTTGAAGATATAGCTATCCAGCGGCGTCTGATCAAAGCCCGCAGGCTGCTTGAGATCCTGCTGTACGAAAACCCAGAAAAGGAACTGCACATCATCGAACTCGGTTGCGGTTTTTGGGCGCGAAATCTGCAAATGTTGAGCGAAGATTTTGCCGGAGTGCAATTCAGCGGCCTAGACCTCACCGTTACGAAGGAAAAGATTGGTTCGGTCAACTTAATTCAAACCGATCTAACCAAATGGGAGCCAGATCGAACGTACGGCGGCGTGCTTTCCCTGGCCGTGCTTGAGCACCTGCTTGACCCGCAGCAACATTTTGAGGTGATCGCAACTTGTCTCATGAAGGGCGGCCTGGCTGGCCTCACCACACCGACCCCACCGGCGCATTTCATTTTGGAGCGATTGGCGCGCTTGGGAATCTTTGATCGAGCCGAGATCAAAGATCACAAAATGTATTTCACCGAAAATGGGCTGACCAGCTTAGCCAAGGGGGCAGGCTTGGTTGTGGAAGAATATAGGGAAATGTCGCTAGGCATGAATCAATGGATGCTCTTACGCAAGCAGTGACAATATGCCGCAGCTAAGCTCGCCCCGCAAAGGAACCACGGCAACCCGCATCGCAGTGGCTATCCCGTGCTACAACGAGGCTGCCACGATCACCAAGGTTGTGCGCGACTTTCGCAAAGCGTTGCCGCGCGCTAAGGTCTATGTCTACGACAACAATTCCACGGATAGCACCGCGGCCCTGGCGCAGAAAGCCGGCGCCCAAGTCCGGCGCGTCACGGCGCAGGGCAAAGGCCACGTGCTGCGAGCCATCTTCGATCAACTCAAAGAAGATGTGATCGTGCTAGTGGATGGCGACGATACCTATCCCGCCAACGAGGTCAACAAGCTGCTCGCGCCCGTCTTGGCCGACGCAGCTGACATGGTAGTCGGCGAGCGCATGGCCGGGGCGGACGATCAGAATATGAAACCGTTGCACCAATTCGGCAATCGCTTTTTTGTTTCCACATTGAATTGGCTTTTCGGAGTGCGCTATGTGGATGTGCTCTCCGGTTATCGCGTGTTCAATCGCCGCTTCGTCGAAAGTGTGCCGGTGCTAACCGGTGGCTTTGAAGTGGAGACCGAGATCACCTTGCAGGCGCTTGCCGAAGGCTTGCGTGTGATCGAAGTGCCCATTCGCTACCGCAGCCGCCCGCAAGACAGCCAATCCAAGCTACGCCCTTTTGCGGATGGCTACCGCATCGTGCTGACCACTGCCATCCTGTTGCGTGACCATCATCCGCTGCGCTTGTTTGGGTGGGTGGCCGGCGCTTTCTGGCTGGTGGCGCTGGTGGCCGGTATTTTTCGACTATTTAGTTTCTTCGGGCGCGGCAGCCTGCCTGATAGCATCCTCGGCGGCCTTGTGCTGCTCGCTGTGCCCACCGGCATGATCGCGCTGGGCATCGGCCTTTCACTCAATGCGATCAATACGCGCTTCCAAGAGATCAAAAATTTCCTTCGCCGCACCCGCTAACTGATGGACGAGCGCAGCCAAAAATACAATGCTCTTCTAGAGCGCGCCCCTTGCAATTTGTGCGGGTCGGATGATTTCGAGGTCGTGTATCCGCCGCGCTACGAGCAAGCCAAACCGGATGAGATCCTCAACACCTTCCGTTCTTCGGGCGACGAAGTTTTGCTGGATCAACTGGTGCGCTGCAAAAATTGCGGCTTGCAATATCTGAATCCGCGGCTCAAAGCAGATGTGGTGCTGGAAGGTTATGGCGCCGGCAGCGATGAGACCTTTATCTCACAAGCCGCCGGCCGCGAACGCACGTTTGCGAAGTCACTGAAATTTATTGAAAAGTTTCGCTCTCAGCGGGGTCGCTTGCTGGATGTGGGCACGGCGGGAGGCTCGTTCCTAGCGGTGGCCAAGCAAACCGGCTGGGAAGCGGCCGGCTGCGAGCCCAACCGATGGCTGTGCGAATGGGGCAACAAGCAATATGGCTTGAAGATCGTGCCTGGCACGATCTTCGATATGAAGCTGCCGGACGCCGCCTTCGATGTGGTCACTCTATGGGATGTGCTCGAACACACCCCCGATCCCAAGGCGGTGCTCAAAGAATGCGCTCGCGTGCTAAAACCAGGCGGCTTGCTGGTGGTCAACTATCCCGACATTTATTCCTCCATTGCGCGCCTAATGGGCCGCCGCTGGGTCTTCTTACTTTCGGTCCATCTTTATTATTTCACCAGCGAAACGCTAAAAGCTATGCTGAGCCAGGTTGGCTTTCGTCAGCTAGCACGCCGCACGCACTGGCAAACGCTCGAGCTCGGTTACATTCTCTTCCGCATGGGAACCTATTTGGGGGGCTTGGCTCGCCTGCTAGGCCGTGTAGTCAAAGCACTGCGCTTGTCCACGTTGCAAATTCCATACTGGATGGGCCAAATGCTGGTCATCGCCGAAAAGATTTAATTCCAGTTATCATTTCATAAGCAGGGAAGATCGGGGCGGCTATCAGCCGTCCTCTGTTTGGAGCGCATATTGGCTGATAAGCAAAAAATCGTGGTCCTTGGTGCCGGGGTGGGCGGCTTGGCCGCTGGCTATTTCTTGGCGCGCACCGGCAAATATGATGTGACAGTCCTGGAAAAAGAGGCGGTCATCGGCGGCCTGTGCGGCAGCTTCGAGCACGATGGCTTTGTGCTCGACTATGGCGCCCACAAACTCTATTCGGTGATCCCCGGTGTGTTGGATGAGATCCGCAACCTGATGGGGCCGCGGCTATTGCAACTTCCGAAAAAGAATCGCCTGTTTCTTGAAGGTCATTTGGTGGACTATCCCTTGCAACTCGGGAACCTGGCTCGTGTGCTCGGACCAGTACGCTTTTTCAAACTAGGGTTTGGTTATGTGCTCGAAATCGTCAAGGGCCTTTTTCAGCGACAACAGCCGCGCTCGTATGAGGAATACATCGTCAAGCGCTTTGGGCGCCCGACTTATGAATTGGTATTCGAACCGCTGGCTGACAAGGTGTGGGGCGATCCGTCAACACTCCATCCCGAAATGGCGCGCACGCGCCTGCCCGCCTCGGGCGGAGCAGAGGTGATTCTTAAACTTCTTGGACTTAAAAAGGAAAGCGCCGAGACCAACGCCGAATTTTTCTACTACCCGCGCGCCGGCTTCGGCGACTGGCCGCAGGCTTTGGCCGAAGGCATCCGCGCCCATGACGGCGTGGTGCTCACCGGCGTGGATGTGCAATCGCTCGAAATGAAGAATGGCCGTGCGCGCGGCGTGCGCACGCAGATTGTCGGTCAGCCGAAGCAATTCGATTGTGATTATTTGGTGTCGTCGCTGCCCTTACCTATGCTTGGGCGCATGATCTTCGGCAACACTGATCCCGAATTCAACAAGGCCGCCGAAGGTTTGCAATTTCGTCATCTGGTCTTGGTTTATATCTTTCTGAAGCGCCCGCGCGTTTTCGAGGACCAATGGATCTTTTTCCCGCAGCGTAACGTGGTCTTCAGCCGCCTCTTTGAGCAAAAGCAGATGAATCCAGAGTTGGGCCCGGCCGATCGCACCGCTATCACGGCCGACTTTACTGCCTCCGAGGGCAGCGACTTGTGGAAGGCTAGTGACGAAGACCTGGCTCAACGCGTCGTGGATGGGTTAGTGCAAACCGGTTTCGTCAAACCCGATGAGGTGCAAAGCCATTTAGTGGTTCGCAAGAGAAATTTCTATCCGCGCTACGACTTGGAATATGCGGACAAGATGAAATTGGTCAGCGACAAGCTGCGCGGGGTACCTAATTTGCTCACCACCGGCCGCATTGGCATGTATAACTACAACAATTCGGACCACTGCGCCGATATGGGCCGTTTCATTGCCGAACACCTGGCCGCAGGCGAGGCGCCTGCGCAGATCTGGCAGCAACTTGAGCGCCGCGTGGCTGAATACAAGATCGTAGACTAATAAGCAAACCTGAAATGCCGAGCAAGCCTTCAAAGAATTTGAATGCTTTTTGGCGAGTGAGCCTAATCCTACTCGCCATTAGCGCCTGGGTAGCGCTTGCTTGGCTGCTGGCCGCTCCCAGTGAAGCCGGCGCGGCTGTTTTCTTGGGCTACTCAGCCGAGCGCCTGGCACTGGCCGCGGCCGCACTGCTGCCCGCTTTGCTTTTTTCTTGGCTGGCCTGGCGCGCGTGGAAAAGTCCTTCCTGGCTGGAGAAAACTACTGCAAGAATACAAGCAGCGCTTAAACCTGTTTCTCGCTTTTGGCTTGCACTTGTTTTATCACTGTTGCTGTTCCTGGTTAGCTGGGTGCTTTTCTTTTTACCTGCTGAGCGAGTTGCAAGTTTTATCGGCGCTTACTCGCTTTATCTCGCTAGGTTAAAGCCCTTACTTTTCTTTGGCATTTTGCTCGGGGCCATATCAGCCGGTTGGTTAACCTTTCAACACTATGGTTTGAACGCTAAGACTTTGCGCGGTGAAAGCAAGATTTTGCGCCCGGCGCTGCTCATCTTTGTTCTTCTATTGTTGGTCTGGGGACTGCTTGCCGCCATAGGTCTAGGCCTGGGCTTCGACGCCACCATCTGGAACGCACCAGGAGCGCCAATTCTCAGTAGTCAGGTCTTCTTATCTCTGCTATTCGCCCTGTTAATTTTGGTCGCCGCCCTTACTCTACGCAAAAGATTTCCAAAAGCTTTTTTATTTAAGCGACTCGATCTAACCCTGGCCGCACTGGTCTGGATCCTGGCGGCGGTTCTGTGGCTGCGCCAACCCGCTCAGCCCACCTATTACAGTGCGGAGCCGCGACCGCCCAACTTCGAAAGTTATCCAGTCTCAGATGCCTTCAACCATGATGCCATCGCCAACAATGTCTTGATCGGGCAGGGTTTTCACTTCGGCGGCTTGGTTGCCATTCGCCGCCCGCTGTATGTAATGTTTCTGGCCGGGCTTGAGGCTCTGCTGGGTCCCAATTACGACGCGGTCGTATCGGCGCAGGTGGTTGTCCTCGCCCTATTCCCCGCCCTACTTTATTTATTGGGCAGCAAATTGCACAATCGTTTGTCCGGATTGTTGCTAGCCGGCCTGATCACATTTCGAGAAGCCAACTCGATCGCGCTGGGTCACGTGGCCAATATGTCGCATGCCAAATTGCTCATGGCCGATTTGCCTACCGCGCTCAGCATGGCCGCCTTGGGCCTGGCTGCGGTAGTCTGGCTGCGCGGCTCGCCGCGCAATGGGGTGGCGGGCTTAATGACCGGCGGGCTGCTGGGCGCCTTTATTTTGCTGCGCTCGCAAACGCTCACACTAATCCCCTTCTTTGTTGTGTTGGCTGTTTTGGTGTGGGGCTGGCGAGTGGCGTGGAAGCAGGCCTTGCTGTTTGTCGTCGGCGTCGCGTTAATTGCAAGTCCGTGGATCATTCGCAATCGAGTGCAAATGGGTCAGTGGGCGATCGAGGATTCTGTGGTCTCCGGCTTTCTGGCCAATCGTTACCGCATTGAGCCCGGCACCTTTGGTTTGCCTTTCCTGGCCGGCGAAAGCGAGGGCGAGTACTATTCTCGCCAGATGGCTTCGGTGCGCCAGTTCGCCGTGCAAAACCCAGGTTACGTCGCCGGTTTTGTCGCCGACAACTTCGTGCGCAACGAACTGCTCAATTTCATGGCCATGCCGGTCTCGCTGCAATTGCGCGACCTGGAATCGCATGTGCGCGAGCTGCCTTATTGGCCCAGCTGGGATGGCCACCTGGCTGCCGAGAGCGCGCTGCCCATGCTGGCCAATTTATTTTTGGTCGGGCTGGGCCTCGTGGTAGCCTGGCAGCAGGCGCGCTGGGTCGGCCTGGTGCCATTGTTCATCAATATCGGCTTCACCATGAATTTGGCTCTGGCGCGCGTTTCGGGCTGGCGCTACAACCTGCCTGTCGATTGGACCGTGTTGCTGTATTACGCCTTGGGCATTGGGCAATTGCTTTTGTGGAGCATGTTTTTGCTGCAAGGCAATTCAAGGATAAAGAAATTCATTCCGAATTTGTCGATCATCGAAAAAACCAAAAATAAAAAAACCGGCTGGCCCACTAGAGCTCAATGGGCAGCGGCGACGCTCGCGCTTTTGTTGCTCGGCAATTCATTTCTGATCATCGAAGCACTCTCGCAGCCGCGCTATCATAAATTGTCGGCCCAGGAGGCGAGCGCGATTTTGGGTCCTGCAGAAACGCAAATTGGCGAGGAAACTCAAAAGGCACAGCTGGAAGAAATGGTGGCTCAAGGCCAACTCGATATATTGAATGGTCGTGCTTTGTACCCGAGCTTTTATCGCGCCGGAGAGGGCGTGGCCGAAAGCGATTTTGCTTTGACCATGCCGCTCGATTTCAAGCGTGTGACCTTTTATCTGGTCGGGCCCGAAGCCGCCTCAGTGATATTGCGCGTCGATAGCCAGCAGCTTGAATTCCCGGCTGGCAGCGACGTGCTCGTTCTGCGTTGCGGCACCAACGCGCTGGAGGCATTGGCCATAGTGGTGACGTACGCGGATCAACGAAATGAATTGATAATCTCGTCTGATTTGGCCGCAGCCTGCCCGACTTTGAGTTCTTGACATGGCCAAGTCGAAGAAATCTACTCGGCAACCCTCGCGAAATTTCGTGCCGGGTCTTTGGGTTCTCGGTTCGCTATTAGCCTTGTCTTTTATCTCGGCTTGGGTTTCCAGTTCATTCAAGTCAATATCAAGCTGGCCCTCTTTTGCCGCTGTACTCATGTTTTGTGCTCTGATTTTCTGGTTGACCTGGCGCGCCCTCCAACAAGAAAAGCCACCCCGTTGGCTGCTGTATTTGACTATTGGTGCGGCAGTATTCCGACTGGCGCTCGGGGTGCTCTGGTCCGTAGCGCTACCCGCCGGCGGCTACGACACCGAGGTGCAGAATGCCGGCTACGTGATGGAAGATGCCTTCAACCGCGACCGCGCCGGGTGGGAGTTAGCTCAATCTGGGCAGCCACTAATCGACGCTTTTCGCGGTTACAGCGTCACCGATCAATATGGCGGCTTACTCTTCTTGAGCGCAGGTATCTATCGATATTTAGGGAGCACGGAACACCAGCCTTTGTTGGTGCTTACACTGGCGGCAGCCGTCTCTGGGCTGGCAGTAGCCTTCACCTGGGCCTTCGCTCGCCGCGCTTGGGGTGAGCGAGTGGCCCTGCTGGCGGCATGGGGGTTGGCTCTTTATCCTGAGGCCGCGCTTTTGGGTTCTTCGCAAATGCGTGAGGCTTTCACAGTTTGCCTTGTTCCCGTGGCTTTGTTTGGCCTTCAGCGCGTGATGAAGAAAATCGACAGAACTGGCATCCTGCTTTTGGCTATTCCAATGGCCGCGGCCACTTTGCTTACGCGGCCGTTTGTGTTCTCTTTGGTTTTGCTTTTAGCTTTGGCGTATCTAGCTCTTGATAAATGGCGTTTGCTGCGCGACCGTAGGCTGTGGTTTGCAGCAGGTTTGGCTGCCGTGATTGGGTTGGCTTACCTTGTTTTTTCCGCTGACCTTGCCCAGCTGTGGCTGGTGCAGTCTGCGCGCTGGCAGGCCTACGTCAGCGCCAACGCTTCTGGGTGGGTGGCGCGTGAATTTGAGCGCATGCCACTCTGGCAGCAGCTGCCTGCGTTGATGATCTACGGGATTTTCCGGCCGCTGCTGCCGGCAGCGCTCACCGCCGGCGGCCCGCCCATCTGGGTTGCTATCGGCATCTGGCGTTCGGTGGGCTGGACAATCTTGCTGTCACTTCTTGTTTACGCTACTTATTTAGTTTTGCGTTCGCCAGCTTGGAAACAGTTGCCCGGCGCTTTGCTTCTCTCCAGCTGGATCGTTAGCCTGACAGCTTCTTATCGCGGCGGCGGCGATCTGTGGGACAACCCGCGCTACCGCAGCGCCTTCGCAGCCGTGCAAGTGGCCCTCGCGGCTTGGGCCTGGGTGCGCCACACGGAGACCAAAGATCCCTGGCTGCGGCGCGCCTTTGGCTCCGGCATGCAGATGATGGCCTGGTTCATTCCCTGGTATCTGCGCCGTTATGTGGGTTTGCCCTGGTGGCCAATAGTTGAGCTTTATCAAGTCATCGGCCTTGGTTTGGCCAGCGCAGCCCTTTACGTGATCTGGGATTGGACCGGCTCTTGACCTTTGCTTTCCGTTTGTTATAATTCAACGTCTGAATTTTAGACACCTGTATGACCGAACAAAGCGCTGATACCGGCCGCGATATGCTGCTTTTGGAGCAGATCGAGACTGACCCGGATGTGACCCAGGCGTCCCTCGCAGGGCAGTTGGGCGTTGCCGTGGGCACCGTCAATTGGCACCTTAAGCGCCTAGTGGCCAAAGGCTATGTAAAGGTCACCCGCGCCCGCCGCCGAAAGCTGCGCTATATCATCACCCCGCAAGGCATTACCTTACGCGCCAAGCTCACCGTGGATTATGTGGAGCGCTCTATGCGCCTTTATCGCAAAACCCGCCGCCAGGTGCAGACTCTACTGGCTGAGGTGCGCGCGGCCGGGTACCAAACTGTGCGGGTCGAAAAGGCTGCCGGCAGCCCGGACGACATCGTAGATATCTGCCGCTTGACTTGCTTAGAGCAGGGCATGCAAGTTTCAAAAGAAAATGAGTCCGTTCCGACATTGCGCGTGATTGGGCAAAAGGTCCATTTAGAAATGATGGGAGAGCATGAGCCCCAAGCAGCTGCCTAAGAAAAGCAAAGCCAAACACGTAGTGGTCACCGGTGGCGCGGGCTACATTGGATCGCTGCTGGTTGGCGAGCTGTTGCGCAACGGCTACCGCGTCTCTGTGCTCGACAAACTGCTCTTTGGCGGCGACTCGCTGGTCGGCTACCTGGCGCATCCCAATTTCAATTTCGTCAAAGCCGATGTGTGGGAGCCGCGCGCGTTGCGCGAAGTGCTCAAGACCTCGACCGGCAAGCCGGACGCGGTTGTGCACCTGGCAGCCATCGTCGGCTTTCCCGCCTGCCAGGCCGTGGGCCGCGCTGTGGCGTGGCGCTATAACGTGGAGGCTACCCAGCGCGTCTTCGAGCAAGCAGCAGACTTGGGTGTGAAGCGTTTTATTTTCAGTTCAACCTATAGCAATTATGGCCAGTCGCCCGAAGGCAAACTGGTCACGGAAGAATCTCCGCTCAACCCGCAATCACTTTACGCAGAGACCAAGATCGCAGCAGAAGAATTCTTGCTAAAGCAAAACGGCGCCGGCTGTGCACCGCTTATTTTCCGTTTCGCAACGCTTTACGGCATTTCGCCACGTACTCGCTTCGATCTGATCGTCAATCAGTTCGTTTTAGATGCTTACACCAAGCGTGAGCTACTTATCTACCAGCGCGGTTACTCGCGCTCGTTCGTGCACGTGCGCGATATTGTGGCCGGCATTCTGTTGGGCCTCGAAGCGCCCGAAAAGAAAGTGCGCGGCGAGATCTTCAACCTCGGCGCTGAAAGCGGCAACTACCGCAAGGATCAGATCGTAGAATTTATCCTCAAACGCCTGCCCGAGATCACTGTGCGCTATAAAGACCTGACCTTCGGCGGCGACATGCGCGACATCAGTGTTTCCTTCGAGAAGGTGCGCCGCGTGCTGGGTTTTAAGACCAGCCTGACGGTGGATGACGGCGTGCGCGAAGTGCTGCACGCTTTGCAAGAAGGTTTGATCAAAGATCCCCAAGACGAGCGTTTCCGCAATGCTCAATTCATTGTGCAGTAGGTTGTAATGGCTGAAAATAATTTCTGGAAAAGTAAACGCGTAACCGTCACCGGCGGCGCAGGTTTCCTCGGATCGTTCATCGTCGAGAAACTGCAGGCGCGCGGCGCCACGGATATCTTTGTGCCGCGCAAACGCGACTACGATCTCGTGCAACCAAGTGAAATTGCCCGTATGCTGGCGGACGCCAAGCCGGACATTGTGCTGCACGTGGCCGCCTTAGCCGGCGGCATCGGCGTCAACCGCGCCCGCCCGGCTGAATTTTTCTACACCAATTTGATGATGGGCGTGCCGCTTATGCACGCAGCCTGGGAGCGCGGTGTGAAGAAGTTTGTCGCTCTCGGCACTATTTGCTCATATCCAAAATTCGCTCCAACTCCATTCCGCGAAGAAGATCTGTGGGATGGCTATCCAGAAGAAACCAACGCGCCTTATGGCCTCGCAAAGAAGATGCTTTTAGTGCAAGCGCAGGCTTATCGCCAGCAATATGGCTTCAACGCCATCTTTTTGTTGCCAGTAAACCTATACGGACCGCGCGATAACTTTGATCTGGAAACCTCGCATGTGATTCCTGCGCTGATACGCAAATTCATCGAGGCTCAGGAACGCGGGGATGAACAGGTCGAATTATGGGGCGACGGCTCGCCGACGCGCGAGTTCCTCTATGTCGAAGATGCCGCTGAAGGCGTCATCCTCGCCGCTGAACGCTACGACAGCTCTGAGCCAGTGAACCTGGGCTCAGGCCGCGAGATAAGCATTAAAGACCTAGCCGAATTGATCGGTCGTCTCACCGGGTTCAAAGGTAAATTCGCTTGGGATGCCAGCAAACCCAATGGCCAGCCGCGCCGTCTGCTGGACGTGAGCCGCGCCGAAGAGCTTTTTGGTTTTCGCGCCGGCACCGATTTCGAAGAAGGCTTGCACAAGAGTATTGAATGGTATCGCCAGCATCGCAAGGAGCTGGTTAAGTGAGCGCGATAAGAAGCAGGGCAATCACTACCGAAACACCGACGGTCGTCATCAAGCCGCAGCGCGGCTTGGTCGGCATCGACTTGCGCGAGCTATGGCGTTTCCGTGAGCTCATCTTTTTCCTCACTTGGCGTGACGTGCTGGTGCGCTACAAGCAGACCCTGCTGGGCGGCACCTGGGCGATTTTGCAGCCCCTGCTTCAAATGGTCATCTTCAATTTTATTTTTGGCAACGTAGCTGGCTTGTCTACCGGTGGCATTCCGCGCCCGTTGTTTACCTATGCAGCGCTACTACCTTGGAACCTGTTCGCTAACGCAGTCGGCGAGGCCAGCCGCTCTCTGGTGACCAATCGCAATATGATCACCAAGGTCTATTTCCCACGACTGATCGTGCCCCTCTCCGACATCCTCAGCGGCCTGCTCGATTTTGCCATCGCCTTTCTGATCATGATCGGCATGATGTTTTATTACCAGGTGGTCCCCACTGCTAGCCTGTGGCTGCTGCCCCTATACATGCTCTTGGCAATGGTCACTGCGCTTGGGGTTGGCCTATGGCTTTCGGCGCTCAACGTGCACTATCGGGATGTCAAATACATCATCCCCTTCCTAACCCAATTTTGGATGTTGATCACGCCGATCGCCTATGAAGCCAAGGAGATATTCACTCGGCTTCCGGCTGGTTGGAGCTGGGTATTCGCTTTAAATCCGATGGTGGGCGTGATCGAAGGTTTCCGTAGCGCCTTACTGGGTACACCTGTCTACTCCACCGACTTCCTGTGGGTCTCGATCCTGGTCTCGCTGAGCCTATTGGTTAGTGGGCTAATCTATTTCCGCAGCATGGAACGCACCTTTGCGGACGTGGTCTAAATGAGCGACTACGCTATTCAAGTCGTTGGCCTGGGGAAGCAATATCAACTGGGCGGTGATTCCTCTAGCTATCGCACACTGCGCGACACAATCAGCGACACGCTCACTTGGCCGGTGCGCTTGCTGCGCGGCCAGTTGCGCCACCGCGCTGAAAAGATCTGGGCGCTGCGCGACATTTCTTTCGAAGTAAAGCCCGGCCATGTGTTGGGCGTCATCGGCCGCAACGGCGCCGGCAAAAGCACGCTGCTGAAGATCCTTTCGCGCGTCACTGAGCCCAGCGCTGGCTACGCTGAGATACGCGGCCGGGTCGGCTCGCTGCTCGAAGTCGGCACCGGCTTTCATCCCGAGCTCAGCGGCCGCGAGAACATTTACCTGAACGGCGCCGTGTTAGGCATGAAGCGCCGCGAGATCGCCAAAAAATTCGACGAAATCGTCGAGTTCTCCGGCGTATCGAAATTCATCGATACGGCTGTCAAGCATTATTCCAGCGGTATGTATCTGCGCCTGGCCTTCTCCGTGGCGGCGCACCTGGAGCCAGAGATCCTCGTCGTGGACGAGGTGCTGGCAGTGGGTGACGCTGAATTCCAGCGCAAGTGCCTGGGTAAGATGAGCGACGTGGCCGAGGCGGGCCGTACCGTTCTTTTCGTCAGCCACAACATGTCGGCTATTCTGCGTCTCACGGAAGAATCGATCGTGCTGGACCGCGGCCAGTTGGTTTACCGCGCGCCCACCCGACAGGCTGTGGACTATTACATGTCTTCGGGCCTTTCGCAGAGTGGCGAGCGCATCTGGTCGGATGATGAAGTGCCGGCGGACGCAGCACCCTTCAAGCCCATTTCGATGCGCGTGCGTGATCCAAAAGGCAACGTCGCTGAAACGGTGCAATCGCGCCAGCCACTTGAGATCGAAATTGAATATGAACTAGCGCAGCCCATTCAAGGTTTGCGCGTGGGGCTCTATTTGCAAAGTTTGCGCGGCGAAGTGATCCTAACTTCATTCGATACCGACGAGCCCAAGCAATACGATAAATACGGCACGCGCGCCGCAGGCCACTATGTGAGCCGCGCCGCATTGCCCGCCAATCTCCTGAATGAGGGCCAATACCTACTCGGCATCAACGCCAGCTCGTTCCGCGTGCGCCGTTATTTCTCCGACGAACGCGCCCTGGCCTTCACAGTGGATGCCATGGGCGCCCCTGGTATGCAATGGCCCGAGCCGCGTCAGGGTTTCGTGCGCCCGCAACTCGATTGGAAGATCGAACAGCTCGAAAAGGTGACCGCATGACCTTGCCAGCCACCAAACTCAAACGCATCTTAGGTGAATTGCCGCTCGCAGCCGAGCTCGATTGGGCGCTGCGCGGCCGACGCGCCCCTATGGATGGCTTTAAGCTTGAAGAGCTTAAGTCCGCCTTACCCAATTGGGTTGAGCAGGTAAAAAATTCTCCGCTGCGCAATCAGACCGGCAAGAAGGTGCTGGTCTTCGCCACGCTGCATTATTGGATTAGCCATGCAACCTTGCTCTCACTTGCGTTGGCAGGCATGGGACACAAGGTTACGTTCAGCTATTTGCCATACTCAAATTGGAAAAAACCGCTCAGCAAATTCGATCTGCGCCGCCGCGAGGCTTACGCCCGCAGTGTGTTCAAGCCAGCCGAACTTGTAATTGCAATCAATTCATTTGCGCAGAGCACTGCTGTTTCGCTACCCGACTCTTTGGCAGAAGCCATCGAGCAAGTTGCGATTATGGATGCGCAGTACACACTCCAAATGGAAGAAGTGGATAAAAGCAGCGAATTGTTTCAACTGCGCTTGCAGCGCAATCAAGCTGCCGCAGCCGGTGCGCTGGCTTGGGTGCAAGCCGAGCAACCGGATGTTGTCATTTTGCCCAATGGGCTCATTCTTGAATTTGGCGCGGTATTACAGGCTGCTCGCCATTTGAATATCCCAGTGGTGAGCTATGAATTCGGCGAACAGCGCGGCCGCATTTGGTTGGCGCGCAATACGTCCGTGATGCTGCAGGAAACCGACGCGCTCTGGCGCGCTAAGAGGGATGAATCCTTTAGCGATGCGCAGCGAGCCGAAGTGGAGGAACTCTTCGCCACGCGCCAAGCTGCAGGCTTGTTCCGTCATTTCTATCGCCGCTGGCAAGATGTGCCTGCTGAGGGCGCTGCACAAGTGCGCGTTAAACTCAATCTAGATGCGCGCCCTATTGTTCTCTTGGCCGCCAACGTGATCGGCGACAGCCTCACTCTAGGCCGCGCCGCTTTCACCGGAGATATGAGCACCTGGCTGCGCCGCACCCTGGCGTATTTCGCCAAGCGTCCTGATTTGCAATTCGTGCTGCGCGTGCACCCAGGCGAGCGCAATCTGGGCGGTCCCTCCGTTGCCGACCTCGTGCGCGCCGAACTGCCGCAGCTGCCCGCCCACATGCGCATCGTGGCCGCCAGCGACCCGATCAACACTTATGACTTGGTCGCCACGGCCGATTTGGGCCTGGTTTACACCACCACTGTCGGCTTGGAGATGGCCATGAGCGGCCTGCCTGTCATCGTGGCCGGACGCACTCACTATCGCGGCAAAGGTTTCACTTTTGACCCGACTAGCTGGGAGGATTATTTCGCAAACGTAGAAAAGATCCTCGCCGATTTACCGGCCTCCCGTCTAACTAAAGAACAGGTCGATAAGGCTTGGCACTATGCCTACAGCTTCTTCTTCGACTACCCGCAACCCTTTCCGTGGCACCTGCTGCATTTTGAAAAAGATTTAGAGAATACGTCGTTGGCAGAAGTATTTACGCAACAGGCACAAGAAACCTACCGCCGCACATTTGACTATTTGTTAGGAGAACCCTTTGACTGGGATGCCGACTGATACCGTCGAAGACGAGCGCGAGATCAAGCGCCAGGTGCGCGAGTTCTACGATCGCGTCGGCTGGAAGGAAGTTTCCGAAGGCCTCTATCAGAACGCGCGCTACGAAGATCTTCGTCCGGTCACCCAGGAATATATCCATCGCTGCCACCTGCGTGTAGGCCGCCACCTGTTGCCGAGTGGACGCCTGTTCCTGGATGCGGGCTCCGGGCCGATCCAGTATCCGCAATACCTTGAATACTCGCGCGGTTACGCTAAACGCATCTGTGCTGATATATCCATCACGGCTCTCAAGGCCGCCCGCGAACGCATCGGCGATCAAGGCGCTTTCGTCGTCAGCGATGTATCCCATTTGCCTTTCGTGCCCAATATTTTCGACGCGGTCGTGTCTCTGCATACAATTCATCATCTGCCGGTCAGCCAGCATGCCCAGGCTTATGCAGAGTTGCACCGTGTGTTGGCTGCTGGCCGCCGCGCGGTGGTAGTTAATGGTTGGGGATACTCATCTCTAAATGCATTGTTCCACCATGTCAAAGCGTGGCTTAAGGGTCGCAAAGGCGTGGCCAAAGTAAATGGCACCTTGCCCGAAGAAATCGAATTGGGCAAAGGCACATTTGTAAACAAACAGGATGAGCGCTGGCTCAAATCGGTTTTGGATGGAAAAATGAAGTTCAAGATCCTTGTGTGGCGGAGCGCGGACACCAACGTGCTGCGTTTCTTCATCCGCCCGGAGTGGGGTGGCCGTTTCTGGCTGCGCATCCTTTATCAGCTCGAAGAATTGTTTCCGCGTTTCTTCGGCGAAAAAGGCTTATATCCGTTGGTCGTGATCAGCAAATAAGGTCGGAGAATTTATGGACTGGAAAAAACAAACTGTCTTAGTTACCGGCGGCACCGGTTCGTTCGGCAAAGCATGCATTCGCATTCTGCTAAACGAATTCAAGCCCGAAAAGGTGATCGTCTTCAGCCGCGATGAGTTGAAACAGCACGAGATGCGTGAAGCGGGTTTCACTGAGCCCAACTTGCGCTACTTCATCGGTGACGTGCGCGACAAAGAACGTTTGCAGCGCGCTATGGATGGGGTCGATGTCGTCATCCACGCCGCCGCGCTTAAGCAGGTGCCTGCTTGCGAATACAACCCAATGGAAGCGATCAAGACCAATATCCTTGGCACCGCCAACGTGATCGAAGCTGCCCTGGAAACCGGCGTAAGCAAGGTGCTGGCGCTCAGCACTGATAAAGCTGTCAGCCCGGTCAATCTCTACGGAGCTACCAAGCTGGCCGCCGAGAAGCTAACTGTACAGAGCAATTCCTATTCCGGCGAGCGGCCGGCACGCTTTAGCTGCGTGCGCTACGGCAACGTCTTGGGCAGCCGCGGCAGCGTCGTGCCCATCTTTATCCGCCAGCGTGAGAACGGCAAACTCAGCATCACTGACGAGCGCATGACCCGTTTCTGGCTCTCGCTCGACCAGGGCGTGCGTTTTGTTTTGCATTGCATTGAAGTCATGCAGGGCGGTGAAGTCTTCGTGCCCAAACTGCCAAGCACCACAGTCGCTGACTTGGCCAAGGCCATCGCGCCCAACGCCAAGCTGGATGTGGTCGGCATCCGCCCCGGCGAAAAGCTGCACGAAGTGCTTATCTCCGAAGACGAAGCTCGCACAGCAGTGGAGCTGGAAGATATGTACGTCATCCAGCCCGCGCAAGGACCCTGGTTCGTGCGCTCGTGGGACGACAAAGGCAAACCATTGCCCGAAGGTTTTCACTACGCTAGCAACGAGAATCCCGAAGTGCTGACCCCTGCGCAGATCCAAAAGATCGTCGCGCCGATCGAGGCAGACCTGAAGGCAGGCAAGCTGTCGTGACGCGTATCCTGATCACCGGCGCTAGCGGCCTGCTCGGCGTCAACCTGGCGCTGGAAGCTGCTAAACGCTACGAAGTCGTCGGTCTGCTGCACGAACATGCGTTGCGGGACCCCGGCTTCGAAACTCTGCAAGCCGATCTGCTGCAGCCGGATGAGATCGCACGCGAGCTCGATGAAACGCAGCCCGATTGGGTGATTAATTGCGCTGCGCTAGCTGACCTCGACGCGTGCGAGCAGCAGCCACAATTAGCGCAACAGCTGAACGCCGAGCTGCCCGGCCGCCTGGCAACTGAAACCGCCAAACGTGGCTTGCGCTTCCTGCACGTTTCCACGGACGCGGTTTACGACGGCAGCAAGGGCGATTACCGCGAAGAGGACGCGCCCGCGCCGATTAGCGTGTATGGACGTACCAAGCGGCTTGGCGAATTGGCCGTGCGCGGTGCTAACCTCAAGGCGGTGATCGTGCGCCCGAATCTATTTGGCTGGAGCGTGAGCGGTGAACGCAGCCTGGCTGAGTTCTTTTATAACAACCTTACAGCCGGTAAATCCGTACGTGGTTTTACTGATCGGCTTTTCTGCCCGTTACAAGTTACCGATTTGGCTGCCATCATGCTGGAATTACTTGAGAAAGATCTGAACGGGCATTATCACGTAGTTAGCTCGGATCACATCAGTAAATATGATTTCGGTGCAGCACTTGCGAAACGCTTTGATTTGGATGCAAATTTGATCAAGCCCGCCAGCGCCGCCTCGTCTGGCGCGCCACGCTCGCCCAACTTGACCTTGAACACTGCCAAGGTGACCAAGGTTCTGGGCCGCCGCATGCCTACGGTCGCGGCTGGCATCGAGCGACTTTATAAACAGCACCGATCCGGCTATCGCGCAAAACTATTGGCAATGGTCGCCGCAGCGGAGCCGATGAAGGCCTAGCGATGAAAATCGAAATCCTCGGCCGCAAGATCGGCCTGCAGCATCCCACTTATTTCATTGCCGATATCGCTGCTAACCACGATGGCGATCTCAAGCGCGCTGTCGAACTTATTCGCCTGGCCAAGCAAGCCGGGGCCGATGCGGCCAAGTTTCAAAATTTCCGCGCTCCCAAGATTGTCTCCGACTACGGGTTTAAGTCTCTCAGCGGCCAGCTTTCGCATCAAGCCAAATGGAAGAAGAGCGTGTTCGAAGTTTACGAAGACGCCGCTATTCCTTTCGAATGGACGCCTACCCTCAATGAGGCCTGCGACAAATACGGGATCCATTATTTTTCATCTCCTTATGATTACGAAGCCATTGACATGCTTGATCCCTATGTGGCAGCTTATAAAGCCGGCTCCAGTCTGATGACCTGGCCGGAAGCCATTGTGCGCATGGCGCAATTCGGTAAGCCGATCATGATGGCTACCGGTGATTGCGACATGGCTGATGTCGAGCGCGCTATGAAGATGGTTAGCGCGGTCAATAAGCAGATCGTGCTAATGCAATGCAACACCAATTACACCGCCGCCGAAAGCAACTACGACCATTTGCATCTGAATGTGCTCAAGACCTATGCAGAAAAATGGCCGGATGTGATCCTGGGTCTCTCGGACCACACGCAAAGCGCAGCGCCCGTTGTCGGCGCCGTGGCCCTGGGTGCCCGCGTCATCGAGCGCCACTTCACCGATAGCAATGACCGCGAGGGACCCGATCACAAGTTCGCGCTCAACCCGGAAAATTGGGCGCACATGGTGGCAGAGGTACGCATCCTCGAGCGCGCCTTGGGTTCAGCCGATAAGTTTGTCGCCGAGAATGAGAAAGAGACTTACATCGTGCAGCGCCATTGCCTGCGCGTGGCTCGCGATATTAAGACCGGCGAAACCTTCACCGAAGACATGCTGGAGGTGTTGCGTCCGGCGACACCCGGTGCGCTGATGTCTTGGGACATCCCGAAGGTGCTCGGCAAGAAAGCGGTTGCTGATATGCCGTTCGGCAAAGAAGTGCGCCTATCTGATTTGGCTTAGCTGGACCCGCGTTGAATGAAAATCTTGTATTTCAGTAAACAGTATGGGCCGCATGACCACCGCTTTCTGTCCGCCATTGTCGAGGGTGGCCACCAAGCCTTTTTTCTGCGGCTTGATCCGAATGCAAGGAATCAAGAGAAGCGTCCATTCCCAAATGGCGTCAAGATCGAGAACGGAACTATCCAAGACGTGATTTCAAAAATAAAGCCTGATCTTGTGCATGCTGGTCCATTAACTACCGGCAGCTACCTTGCGGCCAAGACGGGCTTCCATCCGCTGGTGCAAATGTCTTGGGGTTCCGATATTTTGTTTGAAGCCAAAAACAGCACCCTTGCGAGGCGCCGCGTGCGGACTGCACTGCGCTCGGCCGATGTGCTGGTCGCTGATTGCGCCGCAGTCGGCGATGCGGCGGTTAAGCTGGGCTTCCCACGTAAAAATATCGTCACTTTTCCTTGGGGAGTTGATTTGAAACGTTTCAATCCCCGTGGCGGTGACGACGGTTTGCGCAAGCGACTCGGGTGGCAAAACAACTTTGTGTTATTGCACGTACGTAGTTGGGAGCCGCTTTACGGCGCCGAAACAGTGCTACGTGTTTTTCTGCGTGTGGCGGCCAAGCAGCCAAACCTTCGGCTGCTGATGCCAGGCACTGGCAGCAAGGCTAAACTCTTTAAGGAGATAGTCAAGAAATCAGCGCTCAGTGATCGTGTCCATTTTTCGGGGCCGACCGCGCAAAAAAATTTGCCGGCCTATTACCGCACTGCTGATCTCTATGTCAGCGCGTCCAAAAGTGATGGCACTTCGGTCTCGCTCATGGAAGCGCTAGCCAGCGGCTTGCCCGCACTGGTTTCAGATATTCCCGGCAATCGCGAGTGGGTGCGACCTGGTAAAGAAGGCTGGCTGTTTGCTTTGGATGACGTGCACGACTTGGCAGATAAGATTGGTGCCGCAATGGCCAGACCAAATGTATTGCGAAAAATATCCAAGCAAGCCCGGGCTACAGCTATTAAGCGAGCTGATTGGACGCACAACAAGAAGGAGTTGTTGAGCGCGTATCAATTGGCGCTGAAAAAGGCCAAGACCTCATGACCGGTCCCCGCGTTGTTGCCATCATTCAGGCGCGTATGGCTTCCAGCCGCCTGCCGGGCAAGGTCCTCGCCGACTTGGGCGGTCAGCCTGTCCTGGCATGGGTGGTGCGCCGCGCTCAGCGCGCCAAAGGCATAGACCAGGTCGTAGTTGCTACCTCGGTAGCCGCTGGCGACGATGTGATCGAGGCATTCTGCAAAGAACAAGGTTATGCCTGCACACGCGGCAATCTGCATGACGTGCTCGATCGTTACGTCGAAGCCGCTCGTCAGTTCGATGCGCAGGTCGTCATTCGCCTCACCGGCGACTGCCCGTTGATCGATCCCGAAATGTTGGCTGATAACCTCAAAACGTTTTTGCAAGCTGAACCGCCGCTTGATTTTGCGGCTAACCGTTTGCCAAACGAACGCACAATTCCCATCGGCCTGGATGCTGAGTTCTGCACCAAGGCCGCGCTGGAGATTGCCTGGCGCGAAGCTACACAGCCGTACCAGCGCGAGCACGTGATGCCATTCTTCTATGAGCATCCCGAACGCTTTCGTATCCTGCACATCAAGCACTCGCCGGATTACGGCCATCTGCGCTGGGCCGTTGATACGCCTGAAGATTTAGAGTTGCTTCGCCAGGTCGTTTCCCATTTCAAAGACGATACTTTTTCTTGGAAAGACGTGCTTACACTTTTCGAAAAAGAACCGCACTTAGCACAAATCAACGCCAATGTGCAGCACAAGAGTCATTACGACGTAGATACCCGCCGATGAAGCAATTGTGTATTTTCACTGCCCCCAAGCCCTTCCGCGATGAGCATGTTGCCACGATCCAGCGCAATGCCATTCGATCCTGGACCGCGAAGAGCTCGGACGTCGAAGTTATCCTGGTCGGCAATGAAGACGGCGTGTCGCAAACTGCCGAAGAATTAGGTGTCACACATATCCAAGATGTCAAGTGCAACGCACACGGCACTCCACTGGTTAGCTCGATCTTTGATCTAGCTCGTCAGGCCAGTGAAGCGCCGTTGTTGGCTTATATCAATGCCGATATTTTGCTCTTCCCTGAAACTCTGCCGATCATCCAAGATGTCGCCCGTCAGACATCCGATTTCGTTTTACTGGGCCAACGTTACGATCTTGACATCACAAGCGCAATGGATTTTTCAACTGGTTGGGACGAGCACTTAGGTGAACAAGTGCGAGAGCGAGGACGCTTACATCCTCTCGGCGGCAGTGATTACCTTATTTTTCCACGCCACCTCTATACTCAGATCCCTGATTTCGCTATCGGGCGTTCGGGCTGGGATAACTGGATGATCTATCAAGCTGTGACTCAGGGGTGGTCCGCGATCGATGCCACGCCAACTATTACTGTTGTGCACCAAAATCACGACTATGCTCATCTGCAAAGTGAAGGCGGCCACCGGCGCCACGAAGAAACTTTTGAAAACACTGAGCTGGGCGGCGGCATGCGCAAGATGTATATGCTTTTAGATGTGCCCTATCAACTCGTCGATGGCCAAGTGCGTCGGGCGTCCTGGTCGTTGCCGCGCTTCTTGCGCAGCCTCGAGCGCCGCCTGCAGCCCGACGAAATGGTCGGCCGCGGCCTGCGCTGGTTCCTGCTCCGCCGCCTGCGCCGCTGGCGGCGGGCGCTGCTGGCTTCGGAGACGAACTAATGCGCGTGGGCCAGAATCCAATCAAGGCTATCGAGCGTATCGCTCCGCCTGCCACGGTAACAGCGGTCGTGATTAGCTACATTCCGTTTTTGAGCGGTTATTACACGCACAGTTTGGATCTGCTTAAGCTGTGCATCGCCAGTCTACGCGAAACTACTAAAGGCGAAGCCGACCTGATGATTTTTGACAATGGCTCTTGCGCTGAAGTACGCGATTACCTTTTGGGCGAGCAGGCTGCAGGCGCCATTCAATATCTCACTTTCTCCGAACGCAACTTGGGCAAGCCGGCTGCCTGGAATTTCGCTTTCGCCGCGGCTCCCGGCGAATTCGTTGCCTACGCCGACAGCGATGTGTTCTTCTACAAAGGCTGGCTGCAAGCCAGCCTCGATACCCTGAAAGCATTTCCGCAGGCCGGCATGGTTACTGCAATGCCGATCCTGACACCCGAGAAATATTCGACCGCAACCGTCAAATGGGCCAAGAAACAACGCGGCATCAAGGTCGAACGCGGCCAGCTGTTGCCTCGGGAAGACTTTTGGCGGCACGCTCGCAGCTTGGGTGACAGTGAAGAAAACGCCCGGCGCTTTTATGAGCAAAACCCAGCAGTTCGGTTGGGTTTCAAAGGCAAGCGATACTATGCTGGCGCCGCCCATTTTCAGTTCACGGCGCGCAAATCCGTCCTGCAGGAAGTGCTCCCCATTCCCGCTGACCGGCCGATGGGCCGCGTGCGTCTGCTGGATGAAGCTATCAATGCCAAAGGCTATCTGCGCCTTTCCATCGAGGAATGGAATGTGCAGCATCTGGGTAACCAAGTACCCGCTCCTATGGACTTCGTTCATCCGACTTCATTCAAGTTATCCGCGTCGAAAACACGAACCTCCGGTGCAAGAATTTGGCGCTGGGCGCCGCTGCGCAAGCTATTGCAATGGTTAAACGGCTGGAGCTTCAATCGGCTGCATCACGGGCCGCGTTAGGATTCTCCGTGGCTAAACGTATCTTTATCAGCGCCGACCATGGGCTGGCAATCGTCTATTTCCTGCAAAGCGATGTGGTCAAGTCCTTAATAGCTGGGGGGGCAGAAGTGGTTTTGCTCGCCAATGACGCCTTGGTGGAGCAGATTCAAAAGCGTTTTGGACAGCCTGGCCTCATCATTGAGGGTCTCTGCTTGCAACAGGCCCAGGATTACTTCAAAAGCGTTTCGCATGGCCGTCAGTGGTGGCTGGACTTTTTACGGCGCGCCGGTGCCTCCAATCGCATCAACTTGGAAGCCGTGGATAGCTATTTCAACCAAGTTAAATCCGAAGCCCACCCGCGCCGTAAGTTGCTCTTTCCCATCATGCAGTTAGCCGTTGCAATCCTGCGCCGTGCGCGCTGGGCGCGGCGCAGGCTGCTGAAGGCTCAATCGCGTTTCACGCCCAGCATCTATGCCGATCTCTTCGACAAATATCAACCAGATCTCGTAGTCGCCAGCACGCCGGGTTGGCGCTTTGACCGTTATCTATTGCGCGAAGCCGCCGCGCGCAATATTCCTACCGCTTCCGTGATCGTGGGCTGGGACAACACCAGCAGTTATAGCTTGCCCGGCGCGCCCGTAGACTGGATCACTTGCTGGTCTGAAATTCAAAAAGATGAATTGGTCAAAACTGCCGATTGGCATCCCGATCGCGTTAACATTGGTGGTATTCCTTCTTACGATGGTTACTTCAACAAAGAGTGGCTGCTGCCGCGCGAAGAATATTTCAAATCGCACAACCTCGATCCGAAGCGCAAGCTCATTTCCTATGCCAGCAGCTTCATCACTTTTTCGCCAAACATTCAAAATATCGAAGCCTTGGCCGAACTGCTCACTGGCGATCAACTCGCCGAACCGAGTCAGCTGCTGGTGCGTTTGCACCCTAATCATTTCATGGATGTAGAGCGTTTCGCTGCCGAACGCGAACAGATTCGTGCGCTGGCGCAAAGGGTGCCACATGTTCACGTGGTCGAACCGGTGCCCTTGGGCGGCCCTTTGGGCTATTATTCGGGCGAGGATATGCCTGAGAAATCTTCGATGATGGCTTATTCGGATGTGTTCGTCACCGTGTATTCCACCATGGTGGTTGAAGCCTCGACCCACGCGTGCCCAGTGGTAAGCGCCTGTATTGATTCGAAGCTAGGCTGGCCGGGCAAATTTACGTTGCCCCTTTCGAAGATCGGGAATTGGCCTACTCATTCGCGTTTTCGCAATTCGGGTGCAGGCCGCGTTGCTTACAATAAAGGTGAATTGCGCAACGCATTGAATTTCTATTTGCAAAATCCCGCCGCTGACGCCGAAGCGCGCCGCGCTTTTACCGCTCGCGAATGCACATTCACCGATGGCAGCGCGGGGCGCCGCACTGGCGAATATCTGCTATCGCGCATGGGCCAACGCTCATGAGCAACCGCATCAGCCAGGTGCTGCGCCTGTTGCTCACCGGCAAAGTGCAGCAAAGCGAGCAGCGCGAAATTCCGCAGATCAGTATCGAGGACTTGGCCGAGATCAAAGAATTTTTCCCCATGCCGAAATTCTTCGTTTTCGGCCATGCTCGCTCTGGCACGACGTTGCTGGCTCGCTTGATTCGTCTCCATCCCGATATTCATTGCAACTGGCAGGCTCACTTTTTCACTCGTCCTCCGCTGCTGAGTGGCGTCCTGGCTGACCAAAAATTTGAAGCCTGGCTGGCGCGCCCCAGCAACCGCTGGAACCGCGGTCGTGATCTTTCTCCGGTGGCGCTGCGCGCCATGAGCGATTACATCCTCGAGCGCGACGCGCTTAAAGAAGGCAAATCCATCGTGGGCGACAAGAGCCCCAACGTGCTGCTCGGCGGCGGAGCCGTGCGCGAGATGCAGCGTATTTATCCGGACGGCTCGCTGATCTACATTGTCCGCGACGGGCGCGACACGCTCATCTCGCATCGATTCCAGAATTTCATCGATGGCAGCCAATTCCTGACCCGCGCCGATCTGACGTTGCGGGATGCCTTTGCCAAAGATTCCGAACCCTTCTTTGCCGGCAAACGCTCCGTGTTCACGCCTCAGGCGCTCAAGAGCATGGCCAAGAGCTGGGCCGACAATGTAGTCGAAACCGATCGCCTCGGGCACCAGCTTTACGGCGATCGTTATTTTTCGTTGCGCTACGAAGATCTGCTGGCGCGACCATTCGAAATGCTCACCAAGACCTGGGCTTTTTTGAGCGCCAACTCTGAAGGACTTGAGAATAAAGTCAACGCAGAAATGGCGCAAAACCCGGATGCGGTCTACCAAAAAGAAAAAGCCCCCGACCTCGCCGCGGCGCTGGAAAAAGGCAAGCGCGGTTCCTGGAAACAACTCTTCACGCAGGGCGACAAAAATCTCTTTAAAGAAACCGCCGGCGAGGTTTTGCTTACCTGGGGCTATGAGCAAAGCGCGGATTGGTAGATGAAATTCCTGATCGCCGGCTTTGGCTCTATCGGCCGTCGCCACTTTCGTAATCTCAAGGCGCTGGGCGAAAAAGATGTTCTCTTTTATCGCAGCGGCAAAAGCCAACTTGAAGACAAAGAATTGTCCGGTCATGTGATTGAGCGCGATCTGAAATCTGCCCTCGCGCACGAACCCAATGCGGTCGTTGTTGCGAATCCGACCGCATTGCATCTCGACGTTGCTGTTCCGGCTGCGCAAGCCGGGTGCCATATCCTGCTCGAGAAACCCATTTCCAACAATATAGACCGCGTTGATGCGCTGGCCGCGGCTGCAAAAAAAAGTGGCAGCCGTATCCTGATGGGTTTCCAATATCGTTTCCACCCCGGTTTGCAAAAGGCTGCCGAGATCTTGCGCTCAGGCGAGCTGGGTAAACCCCTTTCGGCTCGCGCACACTGGGGCGAATATCTTCCCGATTGGCATCCCAATGAGGACTATCGCCAAGGCTACAGCGCCCGAGCGGATCTGGGCGGCGGCGTGGTGCTCACGTTGTCTCACCCGTTTGACTATTTGCGCTGGCTGCTGGGTGAGGTCCAAGAGGTTTGGGGAAATGTGAAGCGCAGCGGCCAACTGGAAATCGATGTGGAAGATGAAGCCGAGGCTGGCTTGGAATTTGCCAGTGGTGCGCTCGCCAGTATCCACCTGGATTATTTACAGCGCCCCCCCGCCCATTGGCTGGAGATCGTCTGCGCGGCTGGCTTGTTGCATTGGGACGCGGACAGCGGACAGCTGGGCGTGCACCGCGCTGCGGACGGCAGCGAGCAGGAGTTCCTGCCGCCGGCGGGATTCGAACGCGATGAACTGTTTTTAGCCCAGATGCGCCATTTTATTGCGGTGGTGAAGGGCGAGGCCGCCCCGCAATGCACTTTGGAGGATGGTCGCCGCGCTTTGGAGATCGCCCTAGCTGTGCACAAATCTGCGGCAGAAGGCAAGGGCATTAGATTAGGCCGCTAATCCTGGGGCGGAATCAAGTCCCAGAGAATATAAGGGGAATCTTCGCGGAAGTAATAAGGAATTCCATCGATCACGGAAAGCTCATAGTTGACTAAATAGGGCTCGACCTCTTCGTCGGTGCCTTCCCATATCTGGGCGACCACATCAGGTTGCAGCTGACCGATGGAGTAGGCGTAATTCCATTTGTTGTGGCCGGGACGGTAGTTGCCGGGCTCGAACAGGCTGGAATTGATGCGTGCTAGCCCCCGGGCGATAATCGGGTTGTTCTTGCCAAGCAGGTCTACGCAAGTTCGTTCGGAAAAATAAGGGATGTTGCCGGCGGTCACCACCGCGATCACGGCCTCGGGTGTGGTGACTCGGCGCAACGCCAGGCCCATGCTGGCATAGCGTTCCACGCTTTCGGTGAAGACCGGCTTATCGCGAAGTGTCCATTTGGCGATGGGGTTCTGCACCAGCAAATTGTTTAGACTAAATAAGCTGAATCCGGCGAATAGTGCCAGAAAAATATTGCTGGCTGGCCTAGCCCACTTTGCTTTAAATTTAGCTGCTTGCAAAGTAAGTTCTTGTAACGAGCCGAGCGTGTGAGCCAGCAAGATGAAGAAAATTGGCATGACCGCGGCGATAAAGCGGTTGGCGCCGCCGTCGTGCTCCCAGGCGTCGCCGCCCACATAAATGCTGTAGCCAACTTGAGCGATAAAGAGCGCATAGAACGGCCAAAGAATTTTGCGTTTGTCCAATGCGAAAAGAGATAGCGGCAGAATGAAGAGCACCCAGTTCGAGTTCCACACGAAATCCCAAAATCGGCGCAGGCCGATGCTGATGCGCAGGATTGTGGACATGCCACCCAATTTCAAATAGTAAGTGTTGGGTAGCCAGGCGCCGTAGTAAGCTACACGAAAAACCGTCAGCGCCAACAGTGTTCCGCCGATAGCGCCCAAACCCCAGAACAAATGCTGCTTGCGGCGCTTTTCATCCAGCCAGGCGAAAGCCGCGGTAGCTGCCAGGGCCGGCGCGGCCGCGTCCATGCGCAGCAAGACGGCCACGGCGAAGAGCGCGTAAGGCCAGGGCGAGAATTTCTTATGCGTGAGCGCGAGCAGCCCAAGCAGCAAGGCGGCATTAAGCAGCAGAGCTTCAAAGCCGACCTCCATGCCTTGCAAGCTCCAGTTGTTGAGCGGGAAATAAAAAGCAGTGAGGAAAACCGCCAGCAGCGGCACTAAGGGATTTTTGCTGATCTGTTCAGCGAGTTTTTTCACTACGACTAAGTTCAATATTAAGAAAAATAAACTCAGCAACTTCACGTACAAACTGGTTTCGGTGAGTGCGATCGGCAGCAAATGAATGCCCGCCATGAGCAACACCCATAAGGGATTGCTATAGCCTTCCACGCGCTCACCGCCTGCGTTCCACACCAAACCGTCGCCGTGCGCCAAGTTCTTGGCATATTGCATCGAGATCATGGCGTCGTCGAACAGGGCGTGCATCTTTTGCCCATCGACCGTGATGGCTGTGCGTTGAATAAATTGCCAACCGTAAATTGCAAATGCACACAGAAGCGCAATGAAAGCAAATTGATAAACTCGTTTGGAATTCATCGCCTACTGTTCTATTCGACTATTCACAAGGTCCCACAAAATATACGGTGAATCGGTGCGGATAAACAAAGGGAAGCCATCCACCAGGAAATATTCGTACCCGCCTGCTTCGAGGTAAGGCTGCATCTCTGTAGTGCTGCCCCAGATCTGCGCAACGATATCGGGCTGCAGGTCCACAATGGAGTGCTGGTAATCCCACTTGTTGTGGCCGGGACGAAAGATATCGTCGACGTTGTCGAACACGCCGCCGTTGTCGTGCGGCTGGCTGTGGGCGATGACGCGATCACTTTTGCCAAGCATGTCGATGCCGGCGCGCTCGGCAAAATAAATGATATTGCCAGCGGTCACCACGGCGATCTTGGCTTGGGGATCAGTGATCTCGTTTATTAGCAGGCCGAGGGTTACGTAGCGCTGCGTGCCGGCCACGAAGATCGGGCGCTTGATCAATGCCCATTTTTCGAATGGATCATTCTCGTTGATCACGTTGAAGCTAAATAAGCTGGCCGCTACAAAACCTGCCAGCAAAATCTGGCTGATAGGTTTCGTCCAACTCCCCTTGCGCAAACTGAGCAAGGCGCGGCGGATCTTATCCAGCGTCTGCACAAAGAGGATGAAAAATAACGGCATAGCGATGGCGATAAAGCGGTTTGCGCCGCCCTTGTGCTCCCAGGCGTCGCCACCTACATAAATGCTGTAGATGATCTGCCCCAGCAGCAGGCTGAACAGCAAAAGGGCGGGCGGCTCGGGCCAAAGCAGAAGCAGCAGAACCGGAATCATCATTAGGAACCAGCCTGAGCCCCACACGAAACCCCAAAAAACCGACCAGCCGCGCTGCGCTCGGTCTAGCAGCGAAACACCGACGACTTTTAGATAGTAAGTGTTTGGGAGCCAGTCCCCGTAATACAAGCGGCGAGCGATGGTTTGCACAAGCAGCGAACCCGCAAACAGCCCGAGGCCCCAGCTGAGATGCTGCTTGCGATGCTTGCGATCCTTCCAGGCGAAGAAGGCTGTGAGCATCACAAGCGGCACGACCATGTCCACGCGCACAAAAGTGCCAAGGGTAAGCAAAGCGTAGGGCCAAATCGAGAATCGTTTGGCTTTGAAATTGCGCAGGGCTAGCAACGTAGCGGCGCTAAGCAACAACACAAGCGCGCTGACTTCCATGCCCTGCAGGCTCCAATTGTTCAGATGAAAATAAAATGCGGTCAGAAAGACCGCAAGCAGCGGCGCTAGAGCGCCCTCCAGCACCTCATCGGCGATCTTCTTGACAACGATCAGATTGGCGAACAGCAGCACCGCCCCGCTGACCTGGATCGGCAAGCTAACCTCGTTGCTGGGGATCTGAAAGAGATGCCAGAAGGCCATGTAGAAGACCCACAAGGGATTGCTAAAGCCCTCCACGCGTTCGCCGCCGGCGTTCCACACCAGGCCATGGCCTTGCGCCAGATTTCGGGCATATTGCATGGAGATCATTGCGTCGTCGAAGAGGGCGAAGTAGCGCTGGCCGTTGATCTCGAAGCTGGTGCGTTCGATGAAGCGGGCGGCGTAGACCGAAAAAGCCAGCAGGATGAGCAGGGAAGCGGCCAGCGCCAGGCGTTTGGCTTGTGTCTTCGAGACCTTGGGTGGATTGAGCATTGGGATGCGCCTTGACGGAGGCGCGGTGGCATTATAACCATCCAGACGAGTGAGGAAAGTTTTAATTATTATCAGTCTGAGGCAGGGGATGTTCGTTAATAGTTAATACTTGCCCTGAACGGAGCTGGCGATACGCAAAAGATATTATTCCGCGAGGATCGGGGGTGGGGATCGGTAATAAGTTGTCAAGTGGTAACAACTTCATGAGGCTTGACAAGAGAAAACTCGTTTTTCATGAAATAGTCTCCCAGGTTGCACGGTCACATTATTAACATGAATGTCAGGGGGCGGAGGGAAATTCGGCTGAATGTCAAGGCATTGACGGTGGGCGCACTGCGGTGCGCCTCTTACGCGGTGAAGGTTGCAGAACGGGCGGGTCTCAGACCCGCCCTACAACCCCGTCTGCGGTTTGGAAGCTACACAAAACGGTGAGTTCGGTGGATTCTTCGCGGAGTTTACACTGAGCACTTCGCTCTGCTCAGTGTAAACTCCGCGAAGTGCTCAGAATGACAAGGGCGGCCTCATCAACTCAATTTCCTTCATGGTATCATTTTACTGTTGCCCGCTTGACAGCCTGCTTTGACAAGCAGGCTGTTTTTTAGCTAGGTAAACTTCAAGATCACGGAGCACAGATGGCAGTCGCTGCAAGAAGCAAAGAAAAGCTGAATAGCCCCTATGGCGGGCAATTGATCAATTTGGTCAAGACAGGCGCCGAGCGTGAAACGCTGCTCGAACAAGCCACCCATTTGCCCGATATACGCCTCTCGCAGCGTTCGCTGCACGATCTGGAATTGCTGGCCGTAGGCGGTTTCTCCCCCTTGGACCGTTTCATGGGCAAGGCCGATTACGAGCGCGTGATGGACGAAATGCGCCTCGCCGATGGCGCTCTGTTCCCTATCCCCATTACCCTAACAGTCAAAAAAGAAGAGCTAGCCAGCAAGACTGGCCAGGTCGTGCTACGCGACGGACGCAACAATACCTTTGCGATCATGGACATCGAAGAAGTGTATGGCTGGGACCCGCAAATCGAGGCGCAAAAAGTGCTTGGCACTACTGACCCGCGCCACCCGCTGGTTTCCGAAATGATCCGCTGGGGCGATCTGTGCGTTTCGGGCCGCATCCAAGTTATTGACCTGCCCTCTTATAGCGATTTTGCCGAGCTGCGGCGTACGCCGAGCGAAGTGCGCGAAAGTCTCGAAGCGATGGGCCACGCCAATGTGGTGGCGTTCCAGACGCGCAACCCGATGCACCGCATCCACGAAGAGCTGACTAAGCGCGCCGCTGAACAGGTGGATGGCAGCTTGCTGATCCATCCCGTGGTGGGCATGACCAAACCTGGCGACGTCGACCACTACACGCGCGTGCGCGTGTATCGCACACTCGTCGAGAACTATTACGATCAGAACCGCACACTGCTGAGTTTGCTGCCGCTGGCCATGCGCATGGCAGGCCCGCGTGAAGCGGTGTGGCATGCCATCATTCGGCGCAACTATGGCGCCAATCATTTTATCGTCGGACGCGATCACGCAGGTCCGGGCAACGATGCCTCTGGCAAGCCCTTCTATGGGCCCTACGATGCTCAGGAATTGCTGGCCAAACATGAAGACGAGATCGGCGTGAAGATGGTGCCGTTTAAAGAATTGGTGTATCTGGCTGACGAAAAACGCTATGTAGAAGCGGGCCAGGAACCCAAGGACGCCAAGATCCTGAATATTTCCGGCACGCAGGTGCGCGATAACTATTTGGCTAAAGGCGATTATTTGCCTGAGTGGTTCACGCGCCGCGAAACCTCGGCCATTCTGCTCGAAATGTATCCGCCGCGGCATAAGCAAGGCTTTTGTCTGTGGTTCACCGGTTTGAGCGGTTCGGGCAAATCGACCACGGCGCAGATCCTGACTTCGCTGCTGATGGAGCGCGGCCGCCAGGTCACGGTGCTGGATGGTGATGTGGTGCGCACGCATCTCTCCAAAGGTCTCGGATTCAGCCGCGACGATCGCGATACGAACATTTTGCGCATCGGCTTCGTGGCCGGCGAGATCGTGCGCCAACACGGCGCGGTCATCTGCGCAGCGATCAGCCCCTTCCGGGCGGCGCGCAACGAATGCCGCAAGATGGTGGGCGAAGACAAGTTCATTGAAGTCTTCGTCGACACACCCATCGAAGTGTGCGAGGAGCGGGATACCAAAGGTCTGTATGCCAAGGCGCGCCGCGGCGAGATCACCGGCTTTACCGGCGTGGACGACCCGTATGAAGAGCCACGTAATCCCGAGATCACTTTGGACACGGTCAGCTTCACTCCGGAGCAGAACGCGCGCAAGATCGTCGAATATTTGGAAAATGAAGGTTTGGTGCTGCCGCCTGGCAGCAACGGGGTCAGCCGCTCGGCCGCTTAGCGAGTCCGCAGCACGCGAATGTCACAAATTCAACAAGCGTTCGATCTGAGTGGCCGCGTTGCACTGGTGACAGGCGGCGCGGGCCTGCTCGGGCAACAATTTTGCCGAACGCTGGTTCAGGCGGGCGCCTCGGTAGTGGTGGCAGACTTGAATGAGAAAGCTGCCAGCGAACTTGCCAACAAGCTGGGCGCTAAGGCAAAAGCCGCCGGGTGCGATGTAGGCGATAAAGCATCGGTGCAGGCGGCGGTGGATGCCGCCGTGAAAAGTTTCGGGCGGCTGGATATTTTGGTGAACAGCGCCGCGCTGGATCCGAAGTTCGATGCAACCGAGGCGGGCAAGCACAGCAGTTCGTTCGAAGACTATTCGTTGGAAGATTGGGAAAAAGCGCTGCGAGTCAACCTGACCGGCGCTTTTCTTTTTTCCCAAGCTGCGCTGAGGGAAATGTTGAAGCAAAAGAGCGGAGTGATCATCAATATCTGCTCGACCTATGGTTTGGGCGGCCCGGACCAACGCATCTATCAGAAAAAAGGTAAGCCCCCAGCTTATAAACCGGTTGATTACACAGTCACCAAGGCCGGCATTCTGGGTCTTACAAAATACCTGGCCACTTATTACGGCGATAAAAATATTCGCGTCAATGCACTCACGCCAGGCGGCGTGCAGAACACGCAAGACGAAGAATTGGTACAGGCTTACTCGGCGCGCACGGTGCTGGGGCGCATGGCGCGACCGGACGAAATGAACGGGGCGCTACTATTTTTGGCTTCGGACGCGTCCAGTTACATGACCGGCGCCAACCTGGTGGTCGATGGGGGCTGGACGGCGTGGTGAGCCCCAAGAAGCGGCCCGAAGTGCTGGCAATCATTCCGGCGCGCGGAGGCTCGAAGAGCATCCCGCGCAAGAACGCGCAGCTGTTCGCCGGGCACCCACTGCTGGCCTTTAGTGTTGCAGCGGGGCTGCGTGCTAAGAGCGTGACGCGGGTCATCATTTCGACGGATGACGAAGCCATGGCCGAGATGGCGCGGCAGCTGGGGGCTGAGGCGCCGTTCCTGCGCCCCAGCCAACTGGCGCAAGACGACACGCTCGACCTGCCAGTTTTTCAGCACGCGCTCAATTGGCTGGCTAAGGAAGAAGTCTACAAGCCCGACATTGTGGTCCAGCTTCGCCCGACTTCGCCGCTGCGCCCACCCGATCTGGTGGACCGCGCGGTCAAGGCCTTGCTCGAGCATGCAAAGGCGGACTCGGCGCGCGGCGTGGTGCCGGCCGGGCAAAATCCGTACAAGATGTGGTCAATTGGCGCGAGCGGCGCGCTGCAGCCTTTGCTTAAGCTCAAGGGCGTGGCTGAGCCCTATAACGCGCTGCGCCAAAAGCTGCCGCCTGTTTATTGGCAGACCGGGCACGTTGACGCGATCCGCATTGCGACAATTTTGAAAAAAGAGAGCATGAGCGGAGAAGTGATCTGGCCGGTTGTGATCGACGCGCGTTACACCGTGGACATCCACCCCCCCAACGTTTGGCGCCGCGCCGTGGGGCTCGCCACCGGGGGCGAGCTGTATCTGATTGGGCCGGCCAAGGCGCCGCGGCCGTTCCCCAAACAAGTCAAAATGCTGGTGATGGATTTCGATGGCGTGCTCAGC
>JBKJWG010000316.1:0-7617 GCA_046716985.1 Anaerolineales bacterium
GAGAAGGTCTTCCCTAAGCGCCGCAATTCATTTTCGATCATGCCAACGGGTCTCCTCGACCTCAATAGCATCCGCGAGGTGGAGCGCCTCAGCTTTCCCCTAGATGCCTGGCCGCTGATCGAGATGATCGGTATGCTCAGCCTGCCCAGTATCGAACGCTGGAAGGCAATGGACAAGGACAAGCTGGTGGGTTTTGTGGCGGCCGATATTCGCCGCCGCCAGAATCTGGCTTGGATCGCCACCATCGCTGTGCATCCCGACTATCGCGGGCGTGGCATCGGCGCCGAGTTAATGAACAAAGTGGAAACCCTGGTGGACATGCCGCGCATGCGCCTTAGCGTGCGCGCCAGCAACCGCGTCGCCCAAGCCCTCTATCAAAGCCGCGGTTACGAACAGGTTGATGTGTGGCCCAAGTATTACCAGGGCGGAGAAGATGCGATCGTAATGGAAAAAGTACTAACTAAGTAATTGCTTTTGCTCCTGTGATCGCGCCCGTCATCTTAACCACCCGCGCGATCTGTTCCACATCGTGCACACGCACAATGTCGGCGCCGCGCAGAATAGCCACTGCCACCGCTGCGGCTGTGCCCTCCACACGCTGCTCGGGCGGCAGGTCCAGCGTGTAGCCGATGAACGATTTGCGCGATGGGCCGACCAGCATCGGATAACCCAGGGCGCGGATTTCATCGCAGCGATTGAGCAATTCCAAATTTTGTTCAACTGTCTTGCCGAAGCCTATTCCCGGGTCCAGAATAATGTTGTCATCGCTGATGCCCGCTTGGTGGGCCAACTCAACGCTTAGCATCAATTCGCTCTTAATATCTTCGATCAAATTTTTGTACTCGACGCCCACGTAGCGGCCGCCCAGCCGCTCGCGCACCTCAGCATTGGCCGGCTGGCTGCGATTGTGCATCAGCACGATCGGCACGCCGCGGGCGGCAACGAGCGGACCGAGCGCCGGGTCGGCGCGCAGGCCCCAAACATCGTTCACCATGGCCGCGCCAGCGTCCAGCGCCGCGGCCGTTACTTTGGCTTTGTACGTGTCGACTGAAATGGGCAAATCGATCTCCCCGCTTAGCTTCTCGATCACCGGAATGACGCGTTCGAGCTCTTCCTCCGCGCTCACCGGCTGCGAGCCGGGTCGTGTGCTCTCGCCCCCTACGTCAAGAATGTCGGCGCCCGTTTCGGCAAAATGGCGCGCTTGCTTCAGCGCCGCGTCCACGTCAGTCTTACCTTGATATAGACCATCGCCCGAGAAACTGTCGGGTGTGATGTTGAGAATGCCCATCAGATAGGTGCGGGTGCCCCATGCAAAAGTGTGCCTGCCGATGACAAGATCCTTCATGGCGGTTACTAGGCTTTCTTGTGTTCGTCGAAAAGCTTTATGCCACTTTTATCTATACGTGCAAACAGGTCGCTTACGCTCTTATTCAGGCCGGGAACGCTTAGATCCGGCGCCACGTCTGCCAGTGGGGCCAGCACGAAGGCGCGCTCCGGCAGGCTGGGGTGCGGGATGCGCAATCCGTCCTCGGCGAAAGCCGTGTCACCGTAAATCAAGATGTCGATATCGATCTCGCGCGGGCCGTTTCGAAACGTCGGTTTTCGACCGACTTGCTTTTCAATGGCTTTCAATTTGCCCAGCAGTTCCAGTGAGGCAAGCTCGGTTTCCGCCTCAACCACCAGGTTTAGAAATTTTCCCTGATCGTCGAAGCCCCATGGCTCCGTTTCGTAGATAGGGGAGCTACGCAGCACGCTCACGACAGGCGGCAGGGCAGCCAGCGCCGCGTCCAGATACTTTTCGCGATCGCCCACATTGCTGCCGAGACCTAAATATATTTTGTGTTTCATGTTCTCGTTTAGCATATCACAGACAAAATTACGGCTTCAGCTGATGTTATAATTTTTTCTTCGACCAAACGGAGAGGTCGCATAGCCCGGTCGAGTGCGCGCGCTTGGAAAGCGCGTATACCGCAAGGTATCGAGGGTTCAAATCCCTCCCTCTCCGCCAGCAAAAAACCGTCGGGCTAGCCGGCGGTTTTTGATTCTTCATCAACAACATGGATGTGACTGCTAGCCAAGAAGACCAGATTGCACGATTTGCAAAACAACCAAGCCCATCAGCAAACCCAGCAGCCAGCCAGCCAGCACATCAGATATGTAGTGTAGCCCTGTCGCCACGCGCGCCAAGCCCACCAAGGGTGCCCAGATCACCAGCAGCGTGGCGAACCATACTGGCCCCAGCGCAACTGCGAGAACGGCCAGCATCAGCGCGCGCGCGGCATGCCCCGAAGGAAACGAGTGCGGGTCGGTGCGACGGTAGACCTGGCCCCATTCGCCCTCGGGGCGCTGGCGGCGCACGCTGAATTTGATCAGCAGCACCACGACCGCCGTAAGCGCAATGCCGACTAAGAAAGCGATAGCCAGCGAGCGCCAAGCCTGGCTGCCGCGCCAGATCACCAGCAGCAGCCCGAGCAACCAAAACCAGGAATCGCCTGAGTGGCCCAGTAAAATTGCCAGGCTGCGCAGCAGCCCCGGTTTTTCAAGCACATGCAGGCGCGCCGTTAGGCGCGCGTCTAGCTCTAGCCACTTGTTCATCTTATTTTTGTGTTCGAGATTCCAGGTCGCGGCCCACGATCTCAAGATGGTGCGCTTTGTCCACGTCCATGCCGATCTCGGCATAGGGGCACAGCAAGGCGCGCGCGCGCAACCCCAGGTTCTTGCTTGCGCGCTTCGCAGCCCCTTCGAGTGTCAGCTGGCGCAGCAATAAGAGCATCAATGTGTCCAACCCAACCAGCCCGGCCTGCTTGATCGGGCTCTTGCGTGCGTCGCTCAACTTTTCCCAGGGGCCGCCATGCGAAAGAATGATATTCATAGCCACCGGGGTCAGGTCGCCGCCGCAAACGTCAATGCCCTTCAACTTTGTAAATGTGCGCATGGAGTTGGGAAAGCGTTTTTCCATCACGCTGCGCTCGATCACGTTGTACAGCATGTCTTCCTCGCCGGGTCGAAACTCTCCAGCCACCCAGTCCACCATCTTGGATTCGATGGCGGGCGTGTCTGAGGAAACGATCAGGGTGTACTCCGCTTTAGGATTCAACTCAACGATCTTGCGCGCTGCGGCGCGGATGTTGGGCAGCATGCCGCCCTCGTTCGGGATGAACGTGAGCGGCTTTTTGCAGGTCAGCCCGCTGCTTTCGTCGACCCCGACCACTACCACTCTGTCAACGCTTTCAGCCCCGCTCAAAGCGTCCAGCACCCATTGGCCCATTGGCTTACCGGCTATATCAATAAGCGCTTTGCTTTTCCCCTGGCTGAATTCATAAAGCGACTCGCCCGGTTGCGGGATGCCGCCGGCCGTCATCATGACATCAAAGTTCAATTCAGCTCCTGGATCTGCGGTTCGAGCTTCAGTTGGTCGATCAATTCGGTTAACTCTTCGTGCGTCAGTTTGCGCCCTTTGCCGGCGGCTGCAACCAGCGCAGCCTCGAGCATGTTGGTGCCAAAGGAACGTCCGTCAAAAACCGGGGTTGTGGTGACCAGGTATTTGATCCCGATCTTGCGCAGCATCTCAACGTCATCTGGCGTAGTCGTGTTGGTTACGATCACTTTGCCGGGCAGGCTTTCCGGGATGTGCCTTTTAATGAAATGGAAGTCCCCGGCGATCACAGTGGCCCAGTTGTAATACTTCTCCCATTTGGGCGCGCGCTGTTCCTGTTTATCGCCGGTCGGGTAGAGCCATTTGAAAGGCAGCCGCCCGGCAATGGGCGCCACAATGGACGCCATCATTTTTAGGCTGCGCTCGCTGTGCAAAGCAATCGGAATATCTAAGGCAAACATGAAGTCGCCGAACACACATTCGTAGCCTGCGTCAATGAATGAGCGCGTCATGCCCCAGCGGTCGGTTCCGCTGGTGATCAGCGCCTTCTTCTCCTTGATGTAATCGCCGGTTTTGGCGTGCAGAAAAGCCACCGCCCGATTTTCGAGGGTGTTTTTCAGACCTTCGCCATCAACCAGCGGCGTCTTTTCCACAAATCGAACTATGGGCTTTACTGAATAAAGGGGAAAATATTTTTTATCAACGAGCAGTCCTAGGTCTGCGCCGCCCAGGCCGAAGGCGTCTACTTTTCCATCTAATTCCTTGAAAAGCTGGGCAGCTTTTTCCATGTCGCCGTTGGTGCCAATGCGCTCGATACGCACGGTTTCCCCCAGTAGCTTGACCTCGACTGCTTTATCTCGTTTGGACGAACCGATGCTGATGCTTACGGCGCGCTTCATGGGCGGCCTCCTGGTTGGCGATGCAGGCCTCTGCCCGCTCCGAGCCGATTTTACTTGAATCCGCCTTCCCATATTCGGCAGTTTGAATTATTAATAGATTTTGACCCTGGGAATCAGGTATAATCCGTCCTTGGGGGGCTGGATTTTTTACACTGGACCCGGCTGGGTCACGGAAGATCTGGAGGTGCCTGTGGTAGTTCCCAATTACGCCTATTTTCGTGGAAAGATTGTTCCCTATTCCGAAGCCAAGATCGGGGTAATGACCCACGCCCTCAACTATGGCACGGCCATTTTTGGGGGAATCCGCGGCTATTGGAACGAGGCCGAGGAAGAATTATTTATCTTCCGGCCGGAAGACCATTTTCGCCGTTTCTTCAATTCAGCCAAAATGATGGTGATGGATATTGGCCATACCCCTGAAGAGCTTATCCAGCTCACCGTTGAATTGATCCAAAAAGAAGGCTATCGCCAAGATGTCTATGCCCGCCCCATGGCCTACTTCTCGGACGAGATCATTGGCGTCAAGCTGCACGACCTGCAGACCGAAGTAACCATCTTCTCGGTGCCTTTCGATAGATACGTGGTTAACGATACCGGGGCACACGTCACCTTTTCCTCCTGGCGCCGCGTGGACGATAACGCCATCCCAGCCCGCGCCAAAGTAGCCGGCGCCTACGTGAACACTGCTTTTATCAAAACCGACGCGGTGCGCGCAGGCTTCGATGAGGCCTTGGTATTGAACCAGGACGGCCATATTTCCGAAGGCAGCGCTGAGAATATTTTTATGATGCGCGAAGGTACGCTTCTCACTCCTCCGATCACCGACAATATCCTCGAAGGCATTACCCGCCGCACCGTGATGGAACTTGCTGAGAAGGAACTGGGCTTAAAGGTCGTGCAGCGTTCGATCGACCGTACCGAAGTTTATATTTGTGACGAACTGTTCATGACGGGCACAGCCGCTCAGGTCACCGCAATCACGCGTGTAGATCATCGCCTGATCGCGGATGGCAAGATGGGCCCGGTGGCGACCAAGCTGCGCAAGCTCTATGATGATGCGGTGCGCGGCAAGCTAAAGAACTATCGCCATTGGAACCATCCAGTTTACGACAAAATCATGGTGAAATCGTAACGTCTTCACTACAAACACACCGAAGCGCACAATGAGTTTCGCAGTGGCGCAACATGCTGTGCCACTGTTTTTATAAAGGGAATTGATCATGGCAAAAGCAGAAGCTTTGATCAAAAGGGTACGAAAAACAAAACACGGCTTTACCGATATTAAACGCGCCGCCGAGCAAGTGATGAAGAAAGAGAGCCCGGAAGCGGCCCTCGATCTGGCCAAGGAACTTCTCGAGTCGCCGGTCCACCAGGCGCGCATGCTGGCCACCTTTATTCTGGGCCATCTCGGCTCGAAGCTGCCCGACAGCCTTAAGTTTTTGCGCCAGCGCGTGAGCCGCGACCCCGATTGGCGTGTGCAAGAAATTCTGGCTCAAGCTTTCGATCAATTAAGCAAACATGTGGGTTACGAAGCTAATCTGCCCATGATCCGCGAATGGCTGCACGATGACAACCCTAGCGTGCGCCGCGCCGCCACCGAAGGCCTGCGTGTTTGGACGGCGCGCCCTTATTTCCGCGATCATCCTGATGTGGCCATCCGCTTGCTGGCCGCACTGCGCGGCGATGAAAGCGAGTATGTGCGCAAGTCGGTGGGCAACGCCTTGCGCGACATCGGTCGCAAGCACAAGTCGATGATCAACGCCGAATTGAGAACCTGGGACGTTGCGGATAAAAAGACTCTGCAGACCCATGCTTTGGCGCGTAAAGCAGGCGCAAAATAAAAAAAGCCGAGCAAAGCTCGGCTTTTTTTATTTTGGTTCATCCTTAGCCGTTGTCCTCGTCTTCTACGGGCTCGTTACCGAGGTTAGGCGCGTGTTGCGTCGGCTGGGGATTACGCTCCTAGTCGGGCTTCTGCGATCATTCCGGTTGGCCCTGGCTCGGTTTGTTCAGCGGATTGTTCTGCTTCATTTCAGGCTTAGCTTTGCGAGCAGATTTCTTGGCTTTCTTTACTTTCGTACTAGTAGGCTATCTCCTTTTTGGGTGAGAGTGAGTGCATCTGAATAACGGGCAGGCTGGTGGCCTGTTACCATTCAAGATTAAATGGTCAGGTTGATTTGATTAAAAAAGGCTTATCCAGCAGCCTGCTGGATGCGGTAGGCAATACCCCTCTGCTGCCGCTCGTCAACATCGGCAACGGACTGCCGAGCGGAGTGCAGCTCTTCGCCAAAGCTGAATGGTTCAATCCTGGCGGCTCAGTGAAGGATCGCTCCGCGGCCAACATCATCCGTGCAGCGTTGGCGTCTAGTCACCTAACCAAAGGCAAAACACTGCTCGATTCGACCTCCGGCAACATGGGCATCAGCTACGCCACGTTCGCAGCTTCGCTTGGCATCCCTGTAACGCTGGCTGTCCCTGCCTCTGCCAGCCCAGAGCGTTTTGCCATCCTGCGCATGCTTGGCGCCGATATACAGTTGAGCGACGCCCTCGAAGGCTCCGATGGCGCCATCGTGCTTGCCCGCCAAATGGCCGCGCAAGACCCAGAACGTTATTACTATGCGGATCAATATAACAATCCGGCCAACTGGCAAGCGCACTACCAGACCACCGGCCCCGAAATTTGGCAGCAGACTGAAGGCAAGATCACTCACTTTATTGTGGGTCTGGGAACCACCGGCACCCTAATGGGTGCGGGCCGCTATTTGCGCGAGCAGAATGCAGATATCAAGATCATTGCCTTTCAGCCCGACGCGCCCTTTCACGGGCTGGAGGGTTTGAAGCACATGCCCAGCGCCATCAAGCCCGGTATTTATGACGCCGATTTTGCGGATGAAACGCTTGACGCCGGCACCGAAGCCGCCCACGCGATGACTCGGCGCCTGGCCAGCGAAGAAGGGCTCTTCGTCGGAGTGTCCTCCGGCGCCGCGGCCAACGTAGCGTTGCATGTCGCATCTGAGTTGAAGAATGGCGTTGTCGTTACCGTTTTTCCCGACGCCGGTTATAAATACCTAAGCGAATCCTTTTGGGGTTTTGAGAAATGAGTTTGCGCATTCCCTCTGACTTGCTGGCCCAGATAGAGGCCCACGGCGAAGCCGCCTACCCTGAAGAGGGCGCCGGCTTTTTGCTTGGACGCCTTGAAAACGAACTTCGCGTTGGTGTCAGTATTTTGAGTTTTACCAACGCTCGTGAAGACGGGTCGCGCCACAATCGTTACTTGATCGGCCCGCGAGAAGTGAAGCAGGTCGAGGATACAGCCGAGCAGCAGAAGCTGACCTGGCTGGGTGT
>JBKJWG010000317.1:0-12848 GCA_046716985.1 Anaerolineales bacterium
GTCTTACGATTATCTGATCGCATTTGTGGTGGCTACTTTCCTGGGCGGTCTGGGGGCGTGGATCGCCACCTTCATTAGCTTCTTCACCATCTTCTTGGCTCCGGCAGCCGGCGGCATCATCGCCGAGGCAGTGCGGGCGGCAACCGGGCGCAGGCGCTCGCCGCGCCTGTTTCAGGTAGCGGCGTTGGGCGTGACACTCGGGGCAGCTCCTTTTGTGGTGCTGCCTCTATTCTTCCTGTTTAGCGGCGGGAGTGCTACTAGCTTGTTTCGGGTCATCTGGCCCCTACTGTATGCATCCCTTGCCGCCTCCGCAGTCTATTACCGCCTGTCTGGCATCAACATCAAGCGTTGAGCTATGCTCACTGAACTGCGCATCCAGAACTTTGCGATTATCGAAGACCTGACCCTGGAGCTCGGCATGGGACTGATCACGCTGACTGGTGAGACTGGGGCTGGCAAATCCATTCTGGTCGATGCGGTTGAGACCCTGCTGGGTGTGCGCGCCGACACAAACCTGATCCGGGCTGGCGATGACCGCGCCACGGTCGAAGGCACGTTCCGTATTCCAGATTCGATCCGCGCTGAAGTGCACACCATTTTGAAGCGTGAAGAATTGTTGGATGACCCCGACTATTTGCAAATGTCGCGCGAGTTCCGCCGCGAGGGCCGCAACGTGGCGCGTATCAACGGCCGCCCGGCCACAGTGGCCCTGGTGCGCGAGCTGGGCGAATTGCTGATAGACCTGCACGGCCAATCGGAGCATCTGTCCCTGCTGCGGGTGCCGGCACACCGCGCCTTGCTGGATCGACATGCAGGAGTCGAGCGCGAACTGGGTGCGTATCAAAAGACCTATGCGCAATTGCAGGAATTGCGACGCGAGCTGGCCAGCCTGCGGGCGGCCGAGCAGGACGCCGCTCGACGTATTGAGCTGCTGAGCTTTCAAGCTGAGGAGATCGAAACAGCCAAGCTGCAGCCTGAAGAAGAGCAAAGCTTGCGCGACGAGCGTACGCGCTTAGCCAATGCCGAAGCGCTGGCGGCGAATGCCAACCTGGCGCTGGCCGCCCTGGATGAAAGCGAAGTTGAGGCGCCCTCGGCTAATGACCGCATGGGCGCGGCGCTGGATGCTTTGGGCAATTTGGCCAAAGTGGACGCTTCGCAAGCAGGGCTGGAAAACCGCGCCCAAGGGTTGTTCGACGAGATGGGCGAAATTTCCCGCGAGCTGCGCGGGTATTTGGAGCAAATCGAATTCAACCCGAAACGGCTCGAGGAGGTCGAAGAGCGCCTGACCTTGCTACAAAGCCTCAAGCGTAAGTATGGGGAAAACATCCCGGAGATCCTGGCGTTCGCCCAGCGAGCGCGCAAGGATTTAGACAATATTTCGCACGCTGAAGAGCGATTGACTGAATTGCAAAGCGGCGAAAATGAATTGCTGGCCAAGCTAGCCAAAGAAGCGCAGACCTTATCTGCTAAGCGGCACGCTGCGGCCGAACAGCTAGGCAAGGCAATCGAAACAGAATTGGATGATCTAAAAATGGAAGCCGCGCGCTTCGGGGTTGATTTTCGCACCAAGCCCGATGCGGAAGGATTGCAAATCGGCAACGAGCGTGTGGCCTTTGATTCTTTCGGCCACGAAACTGTTGAGTTTCTCGTAGCACCTAATCCCGGCGAAGGACTGAAGCCATTGGTCAAGATCGCGTCTGGCGGGGAGACGGCGCGTTTGATGTTAGCAATGAAAGATGTACTGGCCCGCGCCGATCAAACGCCCACGCTGATCTTCGATGAGATCGATCAGGGCATCGGCGGGCGCGTAGGCGCGGTGGTGGGCGAAAAACTTTGGCACCTGGCGCGCAATCATCAGGTGCTGTGCGTCACGCATCTGCCGCAATTGGCGGCGTATGGCGACCAACATTTCAAAGTGGAAAAATTAGTCGATCAAGGTCGCACCCAAACCCAAGTAATTAATCTCAAAGGTGAACCGCGCTTGAAAGAATTGGCCAACATGCTGGGTGAAGTGAGCGAAGGCACCTTGCAATCGGCCAACGAAATTCTGGATGCGGTACGCGCCAGCACTTCTGCGGCATAAGCGTGTTATAAATGTAGTTAGCTCCTGCATTTATGCTGACTTTATTATTCGCACCAGACGCAGACGAAGCCGCGATACTCACTTTGATTTTGCAACGCGCCGGCTTTGAGGTGCGCTTGGTCTCAGAAATCGACCAACTCACCCAGGGATATCAAGATCGCCCGGCGGAACTTTTCTTCTTTGCCTTCGTCGAAGAAAAAACATTAACTTCAGAATTCATCAGCCAATTACGATTAGAGAACCAAGCCCCTATTGTTTTGCTTTTGGAAAAGGGCGAAGAAAATCGCCAGATCAATATGATCGAAGCCGGCGCCGATCTGATATTCACGCGACCCTATAGCCCGCGCCTGCTCGTGGCGCAGTTGCGCGCGTTGATGCGGCGTGCGTCTGGGCTGCCGTATTTCAGCCTGCCAGCGCTCAGCCAAGCTGGGGTCACCCTCGACCCGTCCAAGCGCAGCGTGCAAGTGGCTAGCCAGCAGCCAACGCGCTTGACTCAGTTGGAATTCCGCTTGCTTTATGCGCTCATGACCCACCCAGGCCGCATCATCCCTTCCGAGAATCTGGTGGAGTATGTGTGGGGCTACGGCGGCGAGGGCAGCCAGGGTCTGGTGCGCGGGCTCATAAGCCGCCTGCGCGGCAAGATCGAGCCCGACCCTTCAAACCCGCGCTACATCGTTACAGATGCCGGTATCGGTTATTACTTCGAACCCGAGCCGGATCAAGAGCGCATGTTCCCCAAAACGGAACGATCCAGCGCGCACGTTCCCGAAAACTAAAACATAATTTACATAGCTTTTTCAACAGCATTTAGCGGTTTTTTGGTATAGTCCGCCGACTCTATTGCACTGAGCCGGTGCTGAAAGGAATCTTTAATATATGAGCGAGGCTGTTTGCCCTTCCTGTGGCGCTCAGGTCAGCGTCAAAGGCACGCCCAAGATCGGCATGAGTGTGACCTGCAAATCGTGCGACACTGAACTGGAAATCGTATGGCTGGATCCGCTTGAGCTGGATTGGCCAATGGAAGATGAAGGAGAACTCGAAGACGAGGCTGATACCGTCGACGATGAAGAATAACCAAGCGGTGAAGTAGCCAGGCGATAAAACCGCCTGGCTTTGGAGAAGCAAAAGAGGCTTCTCCAAGTTAATCTAGTGGTGAATAAAAAGCGACCGGAAAGCCGGTCGCGTTTTGGTTAACTCCCGCCCAAGTATTCGCGCAGCTGGTGGCTGCGGGTGGGGTGGCGCAGCTTGCGCAGCGCCTTGGCTTCGATCTGGCGGATGCGCTCGCGAGTGACATGGAAATGCTCGCCTACTTCTTCGAGAGTGTGATCCTTGCCATCGATCAGGCCATAGCGCAATTCGAGCACTTCGCGCTCGCGGTCGGTGAGCGCCGCCAGGGCGCTCTGCACCTGCTCGCGCAGCATCTCGCGGGCGGCGGCGTCCATGGGCGCCAGGGCGTCTTCGTCCTGAATGAAATCGGCCAGCTCGCTGCCGTCGCCGGCGCCTACAGGGCTTTCGAGCGACATGGGCTCTTCGGCGCTGCGTAGAGTTTGTTCCACTTTGCTGGTGGCACGCATCCAGCGGCGTTTCAGATCGGGCGCAATGGGTTCTTTTTTGAGCAGCGCCTGCTTTATGACTTGCACATCGTTTTCATCCAGGAAGCCGCTTTCGAGGGCCAACTCCTCATGGGTACCTTCACGACCCAGGATCTGCGTCATTTCGCGCTGGGCGCGCATGAGGCGTTGGATCGATTCGAGCAGGTGGACGGGAATGCGAATCGTGCGGGCCTGGTCGGCAATGGAGCGGGTGATGGCCTGGCGGATCCACCAGGTGGCGTACGTGCTGAACTTGAAGCCGCGGGTCGGGTCGAATTTGTTGACGGCGCGCAACAAGCCGATATTGCCTTCCTGAATCAGGTCTTCAAAGGTGGAACCGCGGCCCACGTAGCGCTTGGCGATGCTTACCACCAAGCGCAAGTTGGCGCTGATAATGGCGATCTGGGCTTCCATGGCGCGCGTTTGCGTGGCGGCGATGGCTAACTTGAGCTCATCGTTTGTGGGCAGCCAGCCGGAAAAGCTGCGCGGCGAGCCGAGGCTATTGCTTTCGAGTTGTTTTTGCAATTTCTCTAATAACTCTTTGGGAAAAAGATAAAAGGAGACCAAAATGGTGAAGGTGCCACGCGCTACGGAGTCCCAACGCGTGTCGCGGCCCCACATGCCGTTGTCCAAATAGCTGCGTACGTACGAAGGTACTTCGATATCCCAGGTGCGCTGCAGATGCAGAGCTTCCTGCGAGATGGGCATCAGCTCGGGTGGGCCGAAGCCGAGCGCTTTGGTTTCCTCGCCGACTTTTTGCCAAGCGAGCGTCAATTCTGTATAAAGCGCTTTATAAAGGGCGCGCGGCTCGCCTTCGCTAGCGGGATGTTTCTTCTCAATCGAGTGCAAACGTTTGAGGGCTTCGACGCGCGTAGCTAGCCACAGCTCGCGATCAGTATCCAGCAGGCTGACGCGGCCGATCTCTTTGAGATAGAGCCGTACGGGGTCGTCGCCCAGCTCGATCGTGCCTTCGAGGCGAACTTTTTCTTCGAGCTTGCGCCAATCTTCGCGTAAAGCGTCAACGCCTTCTTCGTCCTCGGAAAGCTCTTCGCTGAGATCACCGTCTTCGAGCGCGGCTTCCTCTTCGACGTTTTCCTCTTCGGCTTCCGGTTGCTCGATGGCGTCTTCGGGTTGTTCCATCTTATTCGGCTCGGGGGAGATTGCGATTGGGGCCGTAGGCCAGGGCCTTATACAGGCGCTGCAGGGTCTGCGTGTTTTGTACCATCACCTGTTGGTATTCGCTGGCTTTGAGGTCGCCTTCTTGCTGGGCTTCCTCTTGCAAAAAGCGCATCTGCTCGTTGGTCTTATGCAGGTTGCGCCGGCGCAGCAGCAAGAATGTGCGTAGCAGATCTTCGAAAACGCGCTCGGCGTTGGGATCTAACGTCTCGCTGTTGACCAGCAACTCATCGGCGCGGTCGAGCAAAGGCAGAGGCAGGTTCTGTAGCGCGTAGCTGGATGGTTCCAGCACATCTTGCTCCAGCGCTTCGAGTGAGAGGCGGAACATTTCCTGCAGATCGCTGTGTTCGAAATCGCCGGCGGAAAGGCGCGGCAGCCCGGCTTCTTGCAGCGAACGGTCAACGCGATAGAGCAGTTCCGGATAACGGATGATGATGCCGAGGCAATGCGCTTCAAGCTTCACGCTGCTATCTTCCAATGTGGGCAGCGGCCGCGTTTCGGCCATAACGGGAGTTTCGCGCGTCAGGCGGCGCGGTTGGGGGCGCCGTCGCGCCGGGCGTTCGGCCAAAAGGCTGCGCTCGTCAATTTGGAGCAAGCGCGCTAATTTCTGCGTGTAGCTGTCGCGCTCGATGGCGCTGCCGAGGTCGGCGATAAGCGGCAGCACTTGCTGGGCGATCTCGCGTTTCACTTTTGCGTCTTGCAGATCACGCCCGGCCGCCAGGCTGTGCATCACATGCTCCACGATAGGGCGAGCAGCTTGCAGCAGCTTCGTCCACTCTTGTGGATCTTTGAGCACGATCTCGTCGGGGTCCTGGCCTTCAGGCATGGCGACCACGCGGATATCGGCCTGCAGGCGGCCTTCCTGGTGCAGCAAGCCGCGGGCGTCGAAAGTTATCTCGGCTTCGCGATCCAGGCTCTTGCGGGCCACTTCGAGGCCGCGCAGAGTGGCTTTGTCGCCGGCCGCGTCCGCATCCAGCGCCAGCACGATGCGCGTGCTGAAGCGCTTGAGCTGGCGCAGTTGTAGCTCGCCCAGGGCGGTGCCCATGGGTGAGACGGCGTTAGGAAAGCCGGCTTGATGCAGGGCGATCACGTCCATATAACCTTCGACGATGACTGCCTGGTCCTCGGCGCGGATGCCTTTGCGAGCTTTGTCCAAGCCGTAAAGCAAGCCGCTCTTATCGAACAAGGCGTTTTGAGGCGAGTTGAGATATTTGGGATTTTCTTGCTCGCGCAGAGCGCGGGCGCCAAAACCGGCTATGCGCCCGCTGCCATCGCGGATGGGGAACACGAGGCGGTGGCGGAAACGGTCGTAGCGGCGACCGCCTTCGTTCTCGCTGACTAAACCTGCATCGTACAGCTCTTCAAGGGAATAACCGAGGGATTGCAAATGGGTGGAAAGCGCCTCGTACGAATCGGGGGCGTAGCCAATGCCAAAGCCCTCAATGCTGGCGTCGTTGATGCCGCGCTCGTGCAAATAGTTCAACACTGGGTTGCCGGCATCCGTGCTCACCAGTTGATGCCTGAAGAAGGTAACAGCTTCTTCGAGGGCAGCGCGCAAGCGGGTGTGTTGTTCCTTGGCGGCTTGCTCGAGCAGGTTGGGAGCGCGCAGCTGCACGCCGGCGCGCTCGGCCAAACGGCGAAGCGCCTCGGGGAAATCCCAACCTTCTTTTTTCATGACGAATTTGAAAACATCGCCGCCCTCATTGCACTGGCCGAAGCAGCGCCAGGTGCCGGTCTCGGGGAAGACTACGAATGAAGGAGTGTGCGTGTTGCTGTGGAAGGGGCAGAAGCCGGTGTAATTTTTCCCCGCGCGGCGCAATTGCACAGTCTCGGAGACCAGGTCTACGATGTCTAAGCGGGCCTTAATTTCCTCTACATTACTCATAACTCGGGGCCGCCGGAGTGCAAATTATAACCTAGCCCTTATTTCTCCTTTCGTCTGGCGAACGGCTGCATGATAAGATTTATTCACCAAGCTCATGTTTCAGTTTCGCGCTCACCAACCCGATCATTTCGATCTACCCGAACGCATAAAACGCCTGGGTGAGTTGGCCTATAACCTATGGTGGACGTGGACCCCGGACGCCCACGATCTGTTTGCGCGGATCGACCCGACGCGCTGGGAAGATGTGACGCACAACCCCGTGCTGTTGCTGCGAACCCTGGAACGGAGCGTGCTGGAAAGCCACGCGCAGAACATCGACTTCCTTGAACACTTCGATCGCACACTGGGTGCTTTTGATCACTACATGCATTCCAAAGAAACCTGGTTCCGTCAGAATTATCCCGATTTCGATAAACGCCCGATCGCGTATTTCTCAACCGAATTCGGCTTGCACGAAACCTTGCCTATCTATGCCGGCGGCCTGGGTATTCTGGCCGGTGATCATTTAAAAGAAGCCAGCGATCTGGGCTTCCCGCTGGTGGCGATGGGCTTCATCTACACGCAAGGTTATTTCTTCCAACACATTAGTGAAGATGGCTGGCAGGAATCGCGGCGGGTCACGCTTAAATTCGAAGAGCTGCCGGTGATGCCCATTTTGGATGACGACGACCAGCCGCTCACCGTTTCAGTCGAGCTGCCCGGGCGTACATTGCACGCGCGCCTGTGGGAGATGCATGTGGGCCGCGTGCCGCTCTATTTGCTGGATAGCAATGTAGATGAAAATAGCAGCGCCGACCGCGCTCTTACTGCGCGTCTCTACAGCAGCGACCCCGACATGCGCATCTCACAAGAGATATTGCTTGGCATCGGCGGCGTGCGTGCGTTGCGCATGTTGGGTTACAACCCGATGGTCTGGCACATGAACGAAGGCCACTCGGCTTTTCTGGGATTGGAGCTAGCCCGCGAACTGGTGTTGGCTGGTCTCAGTTTGGATGAGGCCGTAAAGCGCGTGCGCGCCGGCAATATCTTCACTACGCACACGCCGGTGGCGGCCGGCCATGATGAATTTCCCTTGTGGTTAGTTGACCGTTATTTCTCCAACTATTGGGCTGAACTGGGCCTGGATCAAAAAGGTTTCATTGACCTGGCCGGGCGCCAGGTGGCCTGGGGCGAGGCCTTCAGCATGCCGGTGCTGGCCTTGCGCTTCTCAGGCCAATACAATGGCGTGTCGGAGCAGCACGCCCGCGTGGCGCGGCGTATGTGGCATTTCCTGTGGCCCGATATTCAGGAAGACGACGTCAAGATCAGCTACGTGACCAATGGGGTGCATACCGGCACCTGGCTGTCCAAACGCATGAGCCAGCTCTATATCAAATATTTAGGCGAGAATTGGCGTGATCATTTGGACGATCCGGCTTTGTGGCAGAAGGTTGAGCAGATCCCGGATCAGGATCTGTGGCTGGCTCGCCGTCACCTAAAGCGCAGACTAGCTTCGTATATTCGTGAGCGCGCTCGCCGCCAGTGGCTGCGTGAAGGCATTCACCCGGTGCAAGTCCTCGCGGCCGGCGCCCTTCTAGATCCGTATGCATTGACGATTGGGTTTGCTCGGCGTTTCGCAACGTACAAGCGCGCCAACCTGATCTTGACAGACCTAGATCGCTTGATGGAGCTCATTAACCGGCCCAATCGCCCGGTGCAGATCATCTTTGCCGGCAAGGCCCACCCCGCTGACGAGCCAGGCAAGCTGCTCATCCAGGAAGTCTATCGGGTGGCCAAGAAGGCCGAGAACGGCGGGCGGATTGTGTTTCTCGAGGATTACGACATGCTGCTTGCCCGTTACCTGGTACAAGGCGTGGATGTTTGGCTCAACACGCCGCGCCGCCCCATGGAAGCTTCGGGCACCTCCGGGGAAAAGGCGGCCTTGAACGGCGCGCTTAATTTTTCGATCCTGGATGGCTGGTGGCGAGAAGGCTACAACGGCAAGAACGGCTGGGTGATCGGTGATGAGCTCGAGCGCGCAGAAATAGAGGAACAAGATAAGTTCGACGCAGCCAGCCTATATGATGTGCTCGAGCATCAAGTGATCCCTCTGTATTACGACGGCCGCCAGGGCAATAGACCGTCATCCGGATGGATGAGTATGATGAAAGAATCGATCCGCACCTTGGCGCCACGGTTCAGCGCGCGGCGCATGCTCAAGGAATACATGCGCAATCTTTATTTGCCGGTCATCGAGCATCGCGCCGAACTGCTTGGAAAGAAAAAATAATGGAATTTGTCTTAACACCTGAAACATTCCTTTTTGCGCTCGGCATTTTTGGGCTGCGCTTGGTCAACCAATCGCTGGATACCGTTCGCTTCCTGATGACGATCCGAGGTCGCAACAGGGTCGCCTGGGTGTTGGGCTTTTTGGAGACCGCAATTTGGGTGCTGACCCTGAGCGCAGTGATCTCTCAACTCAACAATATCCTTTATGTTATTGCTTATTCTGCCGGCTTTGCCACCGGCAATACCGTCGGCGTCCTAATCGAAGAACGCTTGGCCTTGGGGCATATGTTCCTGCGCATCATTAGCCCCAAGCGCGGCCGCGCCATCGCCAAAAAGCTGCGCAAGTCTGGCTACGGGGTCACCGAGATTCCGGCGCGGGGCAAAAGCGGCACGGTCACCATTCTTAATGTCAGCGTACGGCGTCGCGATGTTAAAAAAGTTCACGAACTGACCCAAAAAGTGGATAGTTCCGCGTTTATCAGCAGTGAAGAAACGCGCCCGCTACGGCGCGGCTTTTGGGGATTTTGAGACTGCCGGCTCGCCCTGAAAGCGTCCGCGTAGCGCGGATGGTAGAATGCCTCGAGACCCAACCTTAACGAAATAGAATGAAACAATTGCTGCAAAACCTGCGCGCTCGCGTACCGCACTTGGCTGAAGTGCCGGTGCCCACGCCGCCGCCCGGCATGGTGCTGGTGCGCAATGCGGCTTCGCTGGTCTCGGCCGGCACTGAACGCGCCCTGGTGGAATTTGCGGGAAAGTCGCTATTAGGTAAAGCGCGCGCCCGACCCGATCTGCTGCGCCAAACATTAGATAAAGCTCGCCGCGAAGGTTTGCTCAACGCGGCCAACGCCGCTTTCGGCCGCCTGGGCGAGCCGATGGCGCTGGGATATTCGTCGGCGGGTGAGATCGTGGAATTGGGCGAAGGCGTGCATGGCTTCCGCGTCGGGCAGCGCGTAGCTTGCGCCGGCGGCGGTTACGCCGTGCACGCCGAATATGTGCTCGTTCCGCAGAACCTGTTAGCTGCATTGCCTGCTTCTGTCGATTTTGAATCCGCAGCCTTTGCCACACTGGGCGCCATTGCTTTGCATGGATTTCGTTTGTCGCAGGTGCAATTGGGCGAGCGCGTGGCCGTGATCGGGCTGGGCTTGCTCGGCCAACTGGCCGGCAGCATTGCCGCCGCGGCGGGCTGCCAAGTGCTTGGCATCGACCTGAACGCGGGCCGCGTGGCGCTGGCGAAGAGTCGCGGCATCGACGCGGTAGTGCGCAAGGACGCCGAAGACAAAGCCCAAACCTTCGCTGATGGACAAGGCTTCGATACAGCACTCATTTGCGCGGACACAGAATCAAATGACCCGGTCGACCTGGCTGGCGAGATCGCCCGCGACCGCGCCAAAGTGATAGCTATCGGCGCGGTGGGACTTGAAGTGCCGCGGCGCACGTACTATGCTAAGGAATTGTCGCTGGTAGTTTCGCGCTCGTATGGCCCCGGGCGCTATGACCCGGGCTATGAAGAGGCTGGCATCGATTACCCGATCGGCTACGTGCGCTGGAGCGAGGGCCGCAACCTGCAAGCCTTCGTCGATCTGCTCGGCGAGGGCAAAGTGGATGTGAGCGCACTGATCAGCCATCGCTTTGCAATCGCAAAGGCGCCCAAGGCGTATGAATTAATTAGCAGTAAGCAATCATTTCTGGGAGTGTTGATCACCTACCCAGCGACTCGCGCGAAGTCTGCGGTCAAGAAGATCGAAGTTACTTCCAAGCCAATATCCAAAGACAAGATCGGGTTAGGCGTGTTGGGCGCGGGCAACTTTGCGCGCAACTCCATGCTGCCGGCGGTCAAGGGCTTGCGCAACGTGGAGCTGGTCGGCATTGCCTCGGCCTCGGGCCGCCCGGCCGCCGATCTGGCGCGCCGTTTCGGTTTTCGCTATGCGACCAGCGATCAAGAGCAGATCCTCAAAGACAGAAATGTAGATGTTGTGGCTGTGCTCACGCGCCATAACTTACACGCCAGCCAAACGTTGGCGGCGCTGAAATCCGGCAAGCATGTTTTCTGCGAGAAGCCGCTAGCGTTGAATGAGAAAGAATTGTCTGCGATCGAAAGCACGCTGGCCAGGCGCGGCGCGCCGCGCCTGATGGTCGGTTTCAATCGCCGTTTCGCGCCGCTCGCAATAGAGTTGCACAAATTCCTAGGAGCGCGTAGCCAGCCACTGGCAGCGCATTACCGCGTCAATGTGGGACCCTTGCCGCTTTATCACTGGCTGCACGATCCGGAGCGGGGCGGCGGGCGTTTGCTTGGCGAAGCCTGCCATTTCATTGACTTTCTGATCTTCCTTGCCGGCAAGGCGCCTATCTCAGTGGTTGCGCATGCCCTGCCGGATGATGGCCAATATCGCCAAGATAATTTCCAGGTGACGCTGCGCTTCGCGGATGGTTCGCTGGGGACGCTGACCTATCTCGCCAACGGAGATCGCTCGCTCCCCAAGGAGCGGCTGGAGGTTTTCTCCGGAGGCAAGGTGGCTGTGCTGGACGATTTCCAGGCGCTCGACCTGACCGCCGACGGCCACACGCGCAGCATTAGCCGCCCGAAGGACAAAGGTCATCGCCAGGCTTGGAAGGTTTTTCTGGCTAGCCTGCAACGCACCAGCCAGCCGCCGATTCCTTATGATCAACTTTTCGATGGGGCGCGGGCGACCTTTGCCGCCCAGCAGTCTTTGCAAACCGGCCGCGAAGTTCAGCTGTGAGGCTGGACTTTGTGAAATTTGACACCTTTCAACCCCTGTAGTAAACTAAATCAAACCTACAATTCCTCAGTAGATTAGTTCAAATTTTCCTTGTAGGTGAGTTGCGCTATGCTGCAAGACTACTTGCCCATCGCCGTCCTCATCGTTCTATCGACTGGACTTTCAGTCATTGTTATCGTATTGGGCCACCTCTTTGGTCCCAAACGCCCCTCGCCTCGCAAACTAGCGCCTTACGAATCCGGCATGCAGCCCATTGGCCCCGGCACTCGGCGCATGCCCGTGCGCTTCTATCTCATTGCGGTGCTCTTCATTCTGTTCGATATCGAAGTCGTTTTCTTCCTGCCTTGGGCGGTTGTATTCCGCCAGTTGGGCGTATTCGGCCTCGTCGAAATGCTCGTCTTCATTCTCATCCTGCTCGTTGGCTATATCTACGCCTGGAAAAAGGGAGCGTTGGAATGGGATTAGAGCAGAAGCTGGGCAACATGGGCGTGGTGACCACCACGCTGGAGCAGATGGTCAACTGGGGCCGCTCGCGAGCCATGTGGCCGATGTTATTTGGCCTGGCCTGCTGCGCCATCGAAATGATGGCTTCGCAGGGCGCGGACTACGACATGAGCCGCTTCGGCATGGAGCTGATGCGCGCCAGCCCGCGCCAATCGGACTTGATGATCGTTGCCGGCCGAGTGAGCCGCAAAATGGCGCCCATCCTGCGCCGACTGTATGACCAGATGCCCGCGCCCAAGTGGGTGGTTTCAATGGGAGACTGCGCTTCGTGCGGCGGTGTTTACAACAATTACGCCATTGTGCAAGGCGTGGATGAGATCGTGCCCGTGGATGTCTACGTGGCCGGCTGCCCGCCGCGCCCCGAAGCGCTCATTCACGGCATCATGACCCTGCACGAAAAAGTGCGTGGCGAAAAACTCAAGGAATGGGCGTAATGCAACCCTCACCCCCGGCCCCTCTCCTGCAAAGCAGGAGAGGGGAGTGATCATGAATGAACTATTGCAAGTAATCGTCAAAGATCTTGAAAACGCGTTTGCTGCCAAGAGCAGCGAATTCCGCGGTCAGGCTAGCGCCCTCATCTCGCCCGAACAGATCGTGAC
>JBKJWG010000318.1:0-7553 GCA_046716985.1 Anaerolineales bacterium
CGCCTTGCCGCCCGCCGCAAAGATAAACAAACAGGCTCGCCGAACTTCAGCGAGCCTGTCTTTGTTTTAGTAGGCATCTTGCGCCGCCCGCATGGGCTGCGCGGCGAAGCCCTGGTTTCGATTGAAACCGATTTCCCAGACCGTCTTCAAAAGGGAGTGAAACTATTTTTGGGCGAAGACCACAAGGAATTGACAATAAAAAGCCAGCGCAAGACCAACAACGGTCTATTGATGGTTTTCGAAGAGCTTGATCGAGAAACACTTGAGCAAGTTCGTAACGAGCCCCTTTTCACCCGCGTAGTAGATAGTCCCCAATTGCCGCAGGGCCAGTTTTATCAGCATCAATTACTGGGTCTTGAAGTGTTGACCGAGGATGGCGTATTGCTTGGCAAGCTTGTTGAAGTGATCGACACAGGTGCTAACGACGTGTACATCGTGCGTTCGGAACAGGGTAAAGAAATTTTGCTGCCCGCCATCCGCGATGTTATCCGCCAGGTAGATCTGGAAAACAAAAAACTGATCGTGCATTTATTGCCCGGCTTGCTTCCGGGGGAATAGCTCATTTTCCCGCTGCTTGACACGCCAAAAATGGCTATGGTATTCTGGTCGCCCTCCTGAGTAGAGATGGGGACAGCACAATGGAACTAAACGAACGTCAGGCTTGGCTTGCTTTGAATATGGTTAATGGGATTGGATCCGTGCGCTTCCGCGCCCTGCTTGACGCGTTCGGCAGCGCACAAGCTGCCTGGCAGGCCAGCCCTGCTCAGTTGCGCGAGGCGGGTTTGGGCCAAATTGTGATCGACAATTTTCTCCAAACTCGACAAAAAACTGATTTGCAAAACATCGAAGCGGAGTTTGAAAAATATAAGGTAAAAGCTTTAACGTGGGATGACGAGGGATATCCACGTCGCTTGAAAGAACTGGAGCAAGCCCCACCCGTTCTCTACGTCCGCGGCGATCTGCTCCCCGAAGACGAGTGGGCGGTGGCCGTCGTCGGCCCCCGCCGCGTCACGCCCTATGGCCGCCAGGTGGCTGAAGAGCTTGGTGCTTTTCTGGCTCGCAATGGCATCACTTTGGTTAGCGGACTGGCCCGCGGTGTGGATTCACTTTCCCACCAGGCCGCGTTGCAGGCCGGCGGCCGCACCATAGCCGTCATGGCACACGGCCTGGACATGGTTTACCCCAGCGAGCATCGCAAGCTAGCGGAAGAAATTGCTAAGAGCGGGGCGCTGGTCAGCGACTATGCTTTGCGCACGCCGCCAGATGCCGCCAACTTTCCGCCGCGCAACCGCATTATTTCTGGGCTCTCGTTGGCGGTTGTGATCGTCGAAGCCGGTGAAACGAGCGGAGCGTTGATCACGGCCGGCTTCGCCGCAGAACAGGGCCGCGAAGCTTTTGCCGTGCCCGGCAACATTTATGCGCCGCAAAGCAAAGGCACCAACATGCTTATCCAACGCGGCGCGCATCCACTTATTAAGTTTGAAGATTTGCTGGATGCACTCAATTTGGAAATGATGGGCGCGCAAAAGACCGCTCGCTTGGCCTTGCCCACCGACGCCACCGAAGCCAAATTGATCGGTTTACTGGGCGAAGAGCCATTGCACGTCAACGAAATTGGCATCCGCGCCGAGTTGCCGATTGATAAGGTTTCCTCTACGCTGGCTTTGATGGAGCTGAAAGGTTTGGTGCGCCAGGTGGGCGGCATGAACTATGTGGCCGCCCGTGAACTGCGCGCCGAGTATCATACGGAATCTGAAAAGTAAGCAACTGATGGATAAAAATACGTTTGCAGTCATCCTGGCCGGGGGCGGTGGCACCCGCTTATGGCCGCTCTCGCGCCAAGCGCGGCCTAAACAGATGTTGCCGCTCATCGAAGAGCGCACTCTGTTTCAGATCGCCGTGCAGCGCCTGCGCACACTCTTCCCGGCCGATCACATCTTTGTGGTCACCAGTATGGAACAGAGCGCGCAGTTGCAGAGCCAGGCGCCGGAGCTGCCCAAGGAAAACTTTCTGCTAGAACCGCAACCGCGCGGCACGGCAGCCGCCATCGGCTTGGCGGCTGCTTATTTGCAAGCTCAGCATCCCGCCGCGGTAATGGCCGTGCTTACTGCCGACCATTACATAGGTAATGAAGATGGCTTTCACCGCGTCTTAGAAGCTGCCATACAACTTGCCGAAAAAGGCAAACTGGTTACCTTAGGCATCTTCCCCACTTTTGCAGCGACCCAATACGGTTACATTCAGATGGGTGCTTCTCTCGGAAAATTTGATGGCTTTGACGCTTTTGAGGTCGAACGCTTCAAAGAAAAGCCTGACGAAGCCGAAGCGCAAAAACTGGCTGCAGATGGGCATCACGTCTGGAATTCCGGCATGTTCATTTGGCAGGTCGAACGCATCTGGGATGAATTCGAGCGCCAGATGCCTGAGCTTGCCAAGGCGTTGGGTAAGATCCGTGCGGCGTGGGGCAAGGCGGACTTTGAAAAGATATTGAATTATGAGTGGCCGCGCATTGCCGCCCAGACTATCGATTATGGCATCATGGAACACGCCAAGGACGTCGCCGTTATCCCTGCCAAGGAACTGGCTTGGAACGATGTGGGCTCCTGGACCTCGTTGTTCGAGGTGCTGAAAGCCGATGGGCAAGGTAATTTGGTCTTGCATGATCTGCATCTTGATTTGGATAGTTGGAATTCGCTGGTACACAGCAACGGCCAGGAGCGCATGATCGTTACAGTAGGCGTCAAAGATCTGGTCGTGGTGGACACTGGCGATGTGCTGCTTATCTGTTCGCGCGAGCGCTCGCAGGACCTGCGCAAAGTGATCGAGCTGTTGAAAGAAAAAGGCTTGCAACGTTATCTATAGTTGTCCGTTATTACCCAATTGATTGGCATAAAGGAGCAGCTTTTGGAAGCTTATTGCGTCAAATGTAAGACTAAGCGGGAGATGCAAAACCCCCAAGCTGAATATACAAAGTCCGGTGCGCCGGGAACGCGCGGTACCTGCCCTGTGTGCGGTACGACGCTGTTCCGCATGGGCAGCACGCCTGCTCACGCGGGTCTGACACCCCCCGTGCGCCCGACCAAGGAAGAGCGCCAGGATGCCAAGCGCAAAGGCCGCTTGGTTATCGTCGAGTCGCCGGCCAAAGCGCGCACGGTGGGCCGCTTCCTGGGCAACGGTTACCGCGTCGAGGCTTCTGTGGGTCATGTGCGCGACCTGTTGCGCTCGCAGCTTTCTGTGGATGTCGATAATGATTTCCAGCCCAAATATCGCATCCCCAACGAAAAACGCCTGGTCGTCAAAGAATTAAAGAAGGAAGCGGGTAAAGCTGAGGAGATCTTCCTCGCTACCGATCCGGACCGCGAGGGCGAGGCTATCGCCTGGCATCTGATCGAAGCAGCCGAGATCGACCCAAAGCGCACCAAGCGCGTCGTCTTCCACGAGATCACCAAGCCCGCTATCGAAGAAGCTTTCAATCATCCCCGTGAGATCGATATGAGTTTGGTCGATGCCCAACAAGCTCGCCGCATCCTCGATCGCCTGGTTGGCTACAACCTCAGCCCGATTCTATGGACCAAGGTGCGCAATCGCCTTTCGGCCGGCCGCGTGCAATCCGTGGCACTGCGCCTTATCGTTGAGCGCGAACGCGAGATCGACGCCTTCGTGCCGGTCGAATACTGGTCCATTGAAGCTGAGCTGCAGCCTGAAGGCAGCCAGAGCACCTTCATCACCAAGCTGGCCGAGGTGGATGGCCAAGAGCCTAAGCTGGGCAAGAAGGACCACGTCGATCCGCTGCTGGCCGACATGCAAGGCGCGGCTTACACGATCAATGAGATCAAGCGCGGCCAGCGCCGCCGCAAGGCGCCCGCGCCGTTCACGACCAGCACTCTGCAACAAGAAGCCTCGCGCAAACTGGGATACACCGCCAAGCGCACTATGGCCATTGCGCAGCAGTTATATGAAGGCATCGATCTGGGCGAGGGTGAAACCACTGGCCTGATCACCTATATGCGCACCGACTCGACCAATGTTTCCCCCACAGCTCAACAAGAGGCTCGCGACTACATCACCGAGGTGCACGGGGCGAGCTTTATTCCCGCAGAGGCGCCGACTTATAAGACGCGTTCCAAGGGCGCACAAGAGGCGCACGAGGCCATCCGGCCTACCTCGGCGCGGCGCACGCCGGGCCAGATCAAAGACAAACTTAGCCGCGATCAACATCGTTTGTACCAACTGATCTGGCAACGCTTCCTTGCTTCCCAAATGGTGCCTGCCGTTTACGACACTGTTTCCGTGCGCGTGATCGGTGAGGGCCAGCAGCACATATATCTGCTGCGCGCTTCCGGCTCCATCATGCAATTTGCCGGCTATCTGGCCGTTTACGAAGAAGCCGCTGACGAAACGGTTAAAAACGAGGATGAAGGCGAGACCAAAATCCCGGCTGACCTCGCCGAAGGGCAGAAGCAAAAATTGCTGCAACTCTTGCCTCAGCAACATTTCACCCAACCACCACCGCGTTATAGCGACGCCACACTAGTCAAGACGCTGGAAGAATACGGCATTGGCCGACCCTCCACTTACGCGCCGACCCTGAACACATTGCAGCAGCGCGGCTACGTCGTGCGCGAAGAGCGGCGCTTCGTGCCCACCGAGACCGGCATGCTGGTCAATGATCTGATCACAGAGCATTTCCCCGGCATCGTCGATTACAACTTCACCGCCGAGATGGAAGCGAATTTGGACAAGATCGCTTCGGGTGATGAGAACTGGGTCAAGGTGCTGCGCGATTTTTATGAACCCTTTTCCAAAGTGGTCGAGAAAGCCAAATTGGATATGCCTGAGTCCAAGGCTGGGCCGGAATACGTCGGCCGTACTTGCCCCACCTGCGGGCAAGGCCAGCTGGTGATCAAGTGGGGGCGCTATGGCAAGTTCATTGGCTGCGAGCGCTTCCCGGATTGCCGTCACACGGAACCCTGGCTGGAGAAGATCGGCGTCATCTGCCCGCTGGATGGCGGCGAGCTGGTCGAGCGCCGCACGCGCAAAGGGCGCATTTTCTTCGGCTGCGCCAATTATCCGGCTTGTGAGTTCACATCATGGAAGCGGCCCATCGCTACGCCTTGCCCCAACTGCGGCGGCACGCTGGTCATCGCTAATAAGAGCTTTGCGCAATGCATGAAGTGCGAGAACCAATATCCTTTAGAGCAGGTCCAGCCTGAAGAGAAGGAACCTGTCGCTTAATTGTTTTTTGGTGCCAATCTTAGCCGAATTCTCGTTGCGCTGTTTTTTGTCTTGCGTGTTTTTGATGTTGAGGCGTAGTAGGTGTGGTAGATGTGGTTGATTTTGTTAACGTGGTAATTGTGGTAGGTGTGGTAAGTGCAAGGGAGTTGGCATCTTATCTGCTTTGTAAGTCATCATCATGATGGGGTGGGGTTTTAGTTAACATGCTGGTGGTTTGACGAAGTTAGATGGATTTAAGGATTTAGCAACGCATTATTTTTTGTACACCTGTTTGTCTGACGGGGACCAAGGATGTGTTTGTCGCCGTTGTTCTTGTTGTGCATGTTGTTCTTGTTGTAGCTGTTGTCGCTGAGGGAGAGGGACCTCGATACAACTTGACAACCCTGCAATTTGTGGAGCACGCGTTGGAGCTTGACAGGCAAGGCCAAGTGAAGTTTTGTGTACATAGGATGACTCATCGAAGTGGCGCTATTAACTCATAAGCCGCGTGAGTTGTGTGTAGATGAAGGCAAAAATCAAGGAGTTGGAGCAAGGGATCGACCATTTACGGCTTGCGGCACGAACCTTGCACCCTGTTCTATGCAACGGTGGCGCGTTTGAACTCGCTCATCTACAATGCGCTTATATTGCAAGGAGTTAGCTGATGGAAGACGATAGCGCGGCGCAGCAGCCTCTCAAACGCCGCTTCAATGTAAAGGCTTTACCGGATATATTGCGCGAGCCGCGTTATTTGGCCGGCGCGGCTTTCCTGGTTGGGGTCATTTTTGGTCTCATTGTGCTGGGCTGGTGGCTGTTCCCAGTTTCCTGGACCGATGCCAGCGCGGAACAATTGCGCCCCGATCTGCGCGAAAGTTATCTGCGCGCGGCGATTGATTCCTACTCTCTCAATCACGATGAGTCCGCCGCGCAAGAGCGCCTGAACGCGCTGGGCGATGCAGTCGATGAAACCATGGCCAGCGTGGCGGCCGCGCCCGGCAACCAGAGCGTGGAGACCATTGCTCATTTCCAATCCATGCTGGGCAACCAGGTAACGGTAGGCACGCCGCCAGTGAGCGGCACGCAAACCGCCAACCAACCTGCAACCAGTACGCCCTTATTTAGCACGGGCAATTTGCTCGTGACTATGTGCGGCATCACCTTGGTGCTGGGCCTGGCATTAGGCGCCATCACGCTCTTCCGCCGCAGGCAGGCGGCTGGCGACCGCCCGGCGGCTTTGAAGGCGCGCGAATTCACCCGCGGCGCGGAGCAAACCGATTACGGCGCAGGCGGCGAGTCCGCGCCGCTTTCACAATGGATGACCACTTATTTAATGGGCGACGATCTGTTCGACGATTCGTTCAGCATCGATTCGCCCGCCGGCGAATTCATGGGCGAGTGCGGGGTGGGCATCGCCGAAACCATCGGTGTGGGCAGCCCGAAACGCGTGACCGCATTCGAGATCTGGCTTTTTGATAAGAATGACATTCAGACTGTTACGAAAGTATTGATGAGCAGCCACACTTTCCGCGATGATGCAGCCCGTGAGCGGCTCTCTGCTAAGGGCGAGCCGGTGTTGAGCAGCCCCGGCGTGGAAACGGTGCTGGAGACTGAGACTCTGCAAATGGTGGCGCGGGTGGTGGATATGCAATATGGCGAAGGCGCGCTGCCGGAAGAGAGCTTCTTTGAGCGCGTGACGCTTGAGTTGGCAGTGTGGTCGAAGAAATAAAGTCAGAGAAATAAAAGAGCCTCTGAAAAAGAGGCTCTTTTATTTAAAGAAATTGAAGTGCGTTTCCGAGTAATTCCGAAGACATCATTAAAAGGATTCTTCGGCTCGCCTCAGAATGACAGGCGACGGTTTATTCTACGCTGACGATCTCGAAACTAAGCGTGCCACCTGGAGTTTGAAAGCTCACCGTTTCTCCGGCGCGGTGGCCCAGCAAAGCCTTGCCAATCGGCGACTCGTTGGAGATCTTGCCGTTGCGCGGATCAGCTTCTTGAGCGCCTACCACGAAATACTTTACCGGCGCGCGGCCCTTTTCCTTGACCACAATTCTCGAGCCCACGCCGATGACGCCGCCGGCCGACTTCTCTTCTGAAATGATTACGGCGTTGCTCAAAAGAGTTTGCAGTTCCTGGATGCGGCCTTCCAGAAAAGCCTGATCCTCTTTAGCCTTGTGATAGTCGGCGTTCTCAGAAAGATCGCCCTGCTGGATGGCGGTGCGCAAACGTTTGGCTAGCTCGGTGCGGCGCGGGCCTTTGAGTTCTTGCAGCTCGGCGCGCAACCGTTCGGCGCCTTCTTCGGTCAGGTAATGCTCCTGGTTGGGGCTCATGGCCTAGGG
>JBKJWG010000319.1:0-2644 GCA_046716985.1 Anaerolineales bacterium
CAACAGCTTATTCCGCGTACGCTGGAACACGGTTCCATTTATGCGCTGGTCAATAGCGCCGCCATTTTCGAAAATCGCAAGTTGGAAGATACTGACCTAACGAGTTGGCAGCATCATCTCGACATTAACTTGACTGCACCTTTTTTGCTTAGCCAAGCCTTTTGGAAGGCTACCAAAGAAAAAGAAGGTCGGATCGTCAATATTCTCGATTGGCGCGCCTTGCGCCCGGGCCATGATCACCTTCCTTACACGATCAGCAAAGCGGCCCTGGCCGCTTTGACACAATCGCTTGCAGCCGCCATGGCTCCTAAGATCACTGTGAACGGCATCGCCTTCGGCGCCATCTTGCCGCCCAGCGACAAAGCCGATACGAAGAGCATTCTCAAAAATGTGCCGGCCGGCCGCTGGGCCGAACTCGACGAAGTCGGTAAAACACTTATCTTTTTACTTACGGGACCAAGCTACATCACGGGTGAAATTATTTATCTTGACGGCGGGCGGCATTTGATCTAGCCATGGACAAGATCATTATTAAAGATCTGCTGTTGCGCGGCATCATTGGCGTGAATGATTGGGAGCGTGAAAAGCCTCAGGATATTTTGGTCAATATTGAAATTGAGACCGATCTGAGCAAGGCAGGTAAATCGGACCACATCGAAGATAGCATCAGCTATCGCACTGTAGCCAAGAACATACTTGCTCACGTAGGGAAAGCTAAGCGCTTCACAGTCGAAGCTCTTGCCGAAGACATCGCTGCCATTTGCTTGCAAGAAGCCGGCGCCCAACTGGCGCGCGTGCGCGTGGAGAAACCTGGCGCCGTGCGCTTTGCCAACTCCGTGGGCGTGCAAATTGAACGCAGCCGCACCCGCTGATCAGCACATCGCCTACATAGGGCTTGGTTCCAACATCGAGCCTGAAGTCAACCTGCGGCGTGCTATTGCCGCACTGCATGCACACGGCAGCCTGCTATCGGTATCTTCTGCGTGGAAATCCGCACCGGTCGGCACCACTGGCCCTGACTTCCTGAACGCGGCGGTCAAATTCGCCACCCCCTTTTCCCCCGAGGAATTGAAAAGCGAAGTTTTGAGACCCATAGAGAATGAACTGGGCCGCGTACGCGGCTCGGATCTCTTTGCGCCGCGCACCATCGATCTTGATATCCTCATTTTCGATCACCAAGAGCTCGATCCCGATATTTGGAATTATGCTTATCTCGCTCTTCCACTCAGCGAGATCTTGCCCAATCATCGCCATGCACAAACTGACGACAGCTTGAGCATGGCGGCAGCACGGCTAGGAACAAAACAGGCCATTAAGCCTGTTTTCTTTCTCTTGAATCCGAATTAAAACAAAACGGCCGGTAAGCACCGGCCGTCTTGTTTTCGATTCAACATTAAAGGTTGCCTATGATGTTGTTGTACATAGCTCCGGTAATGCCGGTGGCCAGGAAATTCAGAGCCAGTATGATTACAATGGCAAGCAAAGCAATAATAAGAGCATACTCCACTAGACCCTGCCCCCGTTCCTGTATCCCATGATTCATGGCGCCTCCAAATCTGTAACCAAATAAATACTAACTAAAATAATACTACAGGGGCTGGTTCGTCGACAAGTGGTTTGGATGAAGAAAAACAGCGGCTAGAAATGCAGAGGCTCAGCGCCGCGCGAGATGCTATCGAGGAATTCCTGGCGGGTGGCTGGATTAGTGCGGAAACTACCCACCATGGTGGAGGTTGTCATGCGGGCATCGTGTTTCTTAACCCCGCGCATTGTAGAGCACATATGCAACGCTTCCACCACCACGCCGGCACCCAAGGGATCCAGCGAGCTACAGAGGAAGTCGGCGATCTGGCGTGTCATGCGTTCCTGCACTTGCAGGCGCTGCGAGAACAGATCCACGATGCGGGGAATTTTCGATAATCCGAGCACTTTGCCTTTCGGGATATAGGCTACGTGAGCCCGTCCAATAAAAGGCAGCATATGGTGCTCACATAAGCTAAAGAACTCAATATCACGCACCAGCACCATATCGTCGTAATCCACGTCAAAAAGCGCGTGGTTGATCAGCTCAACAGGGTCCGTGCGGTAACCTGCCAGCAACTCCTCATACGCACGCGCAATGCGCTCCGGCGTGCGCTGCAAACCTTCGCGCGTGGGGTCTTCGCCGATGGCTTTCAAGATCTGTCGGACGGCATCTTCAATAGCCCCGTGATCAATCTCGCTGCTCAGCAGGTCAGCGGCTTCATACACTTTGACTTTGTTGTTCATAGTCCTGCCCAATCCTTAGGTCAGCTCGGTATCGATCAGGCCATAGTTGCCGTCGCCGCGCTGGTAAAGCACGCTCACGCAGCCGGCTTCCATATTGTAAAAGACAAAGAAATTCTCATGGCCGAGCAAGCTCATTTGCTCGATGGCTTCATTTACATCCATCGGGCGCAACAAAAATTTCTTGCGCCGCACAATTTCCGCCGGCCGCTCTTCCTGATCGGGACTTGCGAGTGCCTCTTGCGCTTTCTCATTGATCTTGGCCGTTTCACCCTTACTGAGCGAGTGCTTTCCCTTGTAGCGTTCGATCTGGCGCTGGATCCTTTCCAAGGCGGCATCGAAAGCTGTTTGAGCCTGGTCAGCGCGCTCCTCCGCGCGC
>JBKJWG010000320.1:0-3906 GCA_046716985.1 Anaerolineales bacterium
GAAGTGAATAGTGACATGATCCGAGTCGCCTGGAGTGAGCTCGCCTTGAACGGTTTTGCTCTGGCCATCATTGCTGACGTCGAGGGTGAAAGAAAAACTATCATCTCCGCCGCCACCTCCACCGCCGCCACTAGGTGTTCCACCACCTCCACCGCCGCCACTACTAGGCGCTGCGGAAGGGGTAACGACAGGCATGTCGGCGGGGACATCCCCTTCGGTGTACATAGCCGAGATCCAGCCTACAGCGCCGTGATATTCGACCTGGTACCAGGTGCCAGCTCAACATAAAGCCTCCTTAGATTCGGGCAGATTGCCCGTGGATTGGTATCCTAGCATGGTCCAAGTTCTAAGCAGTTGGGCACACTCACCAATTGTCATTCATTTCTTTCGCTGCCACAAAACCAGGGCGACAATGATCATGCCAATCCCCACCAGGGACCAACGAATATCGTTGTTCATGAAGCTGGGGTAAAGGCCAACTGTAAGTCCAAGGCCTTGAAGCACATACACAAACCCTACCAACCCCAAACCCAGGGCTACCCATTTTCGCAACTTCAACACGCCCAAGTTTCTTAGATCTTGCCTTGCGGCGGCGGGGGTGAAGCCAATGTCTGGCGGTCAAGGAGATCGCCGCTGCGCGCGGTCGCCTTGTGGAAGGCGGCCAGCTCGCGCTGGCGGCGGCCATAGCACTCGTTGCATTCCCAATTGCGATGCGAGTCGCCGCCCGCCCGCTGGAACTCGGTTTCGGGCTTGAACTGCTTACAGGTGTAGCACTGGCGCAGCATTACAGTGGAATAGCCGGGGTTCTTTTTGGCGGCTTCGTTTTCGATTGGCACCGCTCGGCGCGGCATGCCAAGCACGTAATACCAGCCATCGGCGCTGCGGCCCACGCCCTGGGCGCTGACCAGGGTGCTGCCCAGTTTCCAGTCGCTATTGACCGCATACAAGCCGCGGGCTTCGTATTTATTATTCTTAAGGCGGTAGGCGTAGGCGGTGTTATCGCTCAAGCGATACACGCGCATAGCGCCCTCAGCTGCTACTTTTGCTAATGCTTCGTCGTAGGTCATATCCTCATGATTCCTCTCGCTGATTAACCTTGTCGGTTCTTTCTGATTATATTAGGTTTCCCCTACAGCCGCAGATACCCGCGCTATTGCGGCAAACTTTCCGGCGGCGGCAACGTTCCGCCAACACCTTGACTATTCTTCCAATTCCGCCCATTTCATTCGATTCGTGTCATTAATAGCCGAGATCTATGACGAAAAACCTATTTCTAACTTTCGCGCTGATTCGGATTTCAACCAACGGCCTACCACGCCGACCAAACCGACTACATCGACTACATCGACTACATGACAAAAACCGACTACACCGACTACATCGACCACAGCCGCCAGACTCGTCATTTCGAGCGAAGCGAGGAATCCCTCGGGTCAAAGAGAGACCTCTTATGCTATGGAACGCTATTTAGAATCTGCTTTCACCCGTTTGTAATAATTGGTCATGCGCCCACGACACAGAATCTCTCCGCTCTCTTCGAGCAGCACGTCCACCTCGTGCACGATGTGCGTGCGGCCGCGGCGCAAGACGCGGCCGACAGCGCGCAGCGTGCCTTGGGTCGCTGAGCGCAGATGCGAGGCGTTGATCTTAATACCGACTGGCTTGATTTCGTTGTTATCAATGCCATAGGATGCGTGGCTGCTGGCGGCCGTTTCGACGAGGAACAGGCTAATGCCGCCATGCAGCAGGCCGTAAGGTTGCAAGGTTTTTTCCGTGATGGGCAGGCGCACGATGATTTGCTCATCGTCTACGTCCACGATCTCGCCGCCCAGGGCGCCGAGCGCGGTGCGCGCATGCGCCGCTCGCGTTTGCTGCAGCCAGGCTTGTTTATCAACTGTGGATTTACCCATCTCGATGATTATAAGCAACTCGCTTCTGTCATTCTGAGGCGAGCCGGGCACTGAGCGTAGCGAAGGGAAGAATCCTTCTTATGATCTCTTCAGAAAAACCTAAAACTGCAATCCAAGGAGCTTTTTCTTCATCTTCGCCATTGCCCTGGCCCGGTGACTAAGCTGATTCTTTTCGGCCATGCTCAACTCTGCCATCGTGCGCCCAATCCCTTCGATCAGAAAGATGCGGTCGTACCCAAAGCCGCCTTCCCCGCGCTCCTCGGGGATGATCTCGCCGCGGCACTGCCCCTCCGCCAAGTATTCCGCGCCATCCGGCAGCGCCAGGCACACTGTGCTGCGGAAACGCGCTTTCCACGGGCGCGGCAACCCTGCCAAGCGCTGCAGCAAGGCGGCACGCCGTTTGGCGTCAGTATCCGCTCCGGGAAAGTAGCGGTTGGAATAGAGGCCGGGGGCGCCATCCAGAGCGTTCACCTCTAGGCCGCTATCGTCGGCCAGCGCAGGCAGCCCGCCGGCCACGGCAAAGGTCCGCGCCTTGAGAGCGGCGTTCTCGGCAAAGTCTTTGCCGCTCTCTTCAACGTCCAAATTCAGGCCCAGTTCGGCTGGGGTAACCAGCTTCAAATCGGGTAAATCGGCCAAAAGGCCCTTCATTTCGTCCACTTTACCGGGATTATTGGTCGCCAAAAGTAGGCGCTTAGGGGGTAACATGTCGGCGGGGGAAATAGTACCACGACCCTAACTGCAGGCACTAGAGGGAATCTAGCCTGCATTTTGGGTTATTACTTGACCTTTTTGCAATTTTTGTTATAATTTCCTAACATTTATCAGAATCCTTTGCAATTTGGACCGCAAAGGATTCTTTGCTAGAGGACCCTATTCTCGACACTTACGCACCCACACGAACCACCATGACTACGAAATCTAACCCCCTGCGGATCAATGTCGGTTTCCTGGTAAAGGCCGAGCCTGGCTATAGCCGTACTATCGAGTTCGATGTCGAAGAGCTAGTGGTGCCCCCGGACCTGACCCTAACCAGTCTGCGCGGCGCAGCCGAGTTTGGCCGCACGCCGCAGGGTTTGGTGGCCGAAGTGGAGCTGAGCGCCCACATCCCCGCCGAGTGCGCCCGCTGCCTGGATGCCTTCGATCTGGCGGTGGCCACCCAATTCACCGAGCTATATGCCTTTGACGAGCGCTCGGTCAGCGAATCGCAGCTACTGTTGCCAGCCAATCACCAGATCGACCTGGCGCCGCTGGCGCGCGAATACCTGCTGTTGGATATGCCCATTACCCCATTGTGCCGCCCCGATTGCCGCGGGCTGTGCCCGGTGTGCGGCATCAATCGCAACCGCGAACAATGCGAGCACGAAGGCCAATCCGGCGACCCGCGTTTTTCCATTCTCAAAGATCTGCTGGATCCAAAAGAGTAGTTGTTCCGCACCCCGCGCGGCTTTGTATAGCGCGCGGCTGAGGAGGAGTGCATGACCTATCAACCTAACGCCGGCGAAGACCAACAGGACAACCCCGTTCTGTTCGACGACAGCCGCATCGAAGAGATCAATCCGCCGGCCAGCCCGGTCGAGCTCGCGCCCGAAGAGGACCCGGCGGATTTCGAGCGCCTGCGCTGGCATTATGCCACCGCGGCCGAGACCGAGGAGGTCGAGGAAGAAGAGGAAGTCACTCCGCTGGGCGGCGCTGAATCCTCCGAAGCCTACGAGCTGCCTCAAGACGAGATTATTGACACAGTCGGTCTTTACTTAAAAGAAATGTCCAGCGTGCCCCTGCTCAACATGGCGCAAGAAGTGAGCCTGGCGAAACGCATCGAGCAGGCCAAGAAGGCGCGCAACCGGTGGAAAAAATTAAATGGCAGCACGCCCACACCGAAGCGTACTCATTTTGAGGCCGTTATCGAAGACGGACGCCTGGCGCGCGAACATCTGATCAAGGCCAACACCCGCCTGGTGGTCAGCATCGCCAAGAAATACATGGGGCGCGGCGTGCC
>JBKJWG010000321.1:0-5717 GCA_046716985.1 Anaerolineales bacterium
CCACGATAGGGTCATGTCCTCTTCCGCCAACCGCGAGAGCGTTGTGCCCATCTTGGCTGAGTCGGCTTGCGTCTTCGGGCTGACGGCCACGCGGTACAGCGCGCTGGGAAATTCCGGCGCGGGCAACGTGAGCGCATGCGCTTTGTAGCTCAGCGTGTCGCCGGTGGCGGTCACGCTGAGCTTGGGCACGGCGAAGATGTCGCCGGCGTGCACAGCCTTGACCGGGATCTGCTCTTTGCCGCGCATGATGGCGAGCGTGCCGAGGCGTTCTTCCTGTTCCTTGTTTTGATTCCACACGCGGCTATCGGCGGTGAGCTTGCCAGAAACCACGCGCCCGTAAGTGATCTTGCCCACATACGGGTCGGCAGTCGTCTTCCACACGTAGACCGCCAGCGGCCCGGAGTCCGAAGCCTTGAGTTCCTCTTCCCCGCTCTTGCCCTTGGCCTTGACTGGCTTAGCTTCTGCTGGCGAGGGCATCAAGGTAATAAAGGCTTCCAGCAATTGCGTGATGCCAACCTGGTCGCTGGCATCTGCGGCGAACACAGGCACGAAGATGCCGTTGCGTACCACGCCCTGCAAACCTTGCATGATCTCTTCCGAGCTCAACTCGCCGGATTCCAAATATTTCTCCAGCAACTTGTCGGATCCTTCGGCCGCGGCCTCGACCAACTGCATGCGTGCTTTCTTGGCGGCATCAGCCAAATCAGCTGGAATATCGACTGCCGCGCCGCCGCCCACCGGGTAAGCCTTCATCACAAGCAGATCGATCAGGCCTTTGAAATCGCCGCCTTCGCCCCAAGGTAGCTGCACCGGGATAAGACGTTTGTCCGTGAGCTGCGCCACCGAATCTTTGGCGTGTTGGAAATTGGCCGCATCGCGGTGCATGCGGTTGACCAGCACGAAGCGCGGCAGCCCAAACTTTTCGCAATAGTTCCACGCCAGCTCGGTGCCCACCTGCACACCGGCCACCGAGTCGACAACCACCAGCGCCGCGTCGCTCACGCTCAGTGCTGAAATCGTTTCGCCGACAAAATCGGGCGCGCCGGGCGTATCCAGCAAATTGAGCTTGTGCTTGTTGTGCTCGATCGGCAGTAGCGAGGTCGAAAGCGAGAGACCACGCCGCCGTTCCTCCTCTTCGAAGTCGGCCACCGTGTTGCCTTCGCCCACGTTGCCCATGCGCGTGGTGGCCTTGGTAAAAAACAAAAAGGCCTCACCCAGCATTGTCTTTCCGGCTCCGCTGTGTGAGACCATGGCGATATTGCGAATTTGGTCGGTGGTGTACTCTTGCATGGGTACAGACCTCGTTTCCTCGGGGCGTTCTACTGCCCATAAGGCAGGCGGCCATTTTAAAGGTAGAGAGAGGCTTTGTCAAAGAGCGCTTTCGACCTTGCTTGACAATTGCCTTCCATTTCTCCGATAAGCGCCCATCTATGCATTAATTATCCTTGATCGCAAACCATCACTTCGTAGGGGCGCATGGCAATACGCTGGATGCAAAACGTCAAATCGAATACAGATTAGGTTTCGATATTTGCGCGTGTTCGTTGCGCGAGACAAAAGCAACCGAGTTTGCTAAGTATGGTAATCTGAGGTTATGGCGCTAAGAGAAAACCCGGGTCAACGAGTTTGCGAAGCCAGAAGAACATGACGCACCCCAAGACCAAGCTCTGCTTTACCTGCCTCCTTCTTACATTCACGCTCGGTGCCTGCAGTCTTGGCAGCCAGCCTGCAAGCAACACTCCAATTCCATCCCAAACCCCGATTGGGCAGGAAATGCTAACCTTTATTAATGATGAGGGTGAGGAAGTACAAGTTCCAAAACCCACCCCGGATTTTGTTGACGCGATGTTGAGCCAGGTGGAAGCCGGGGAATTGACGCTAGAGGAGGGCATCATCGCCAGCCTGCGCGTGATGGTAGGAGAAGCTGCGCCCGAGGAGGTCTTTGGCGATCAGCCGGTTTCCTTCGTGGGTGGGAGGCGTTTGATCTTATTGGCCGTCGAGCTTTACCAAAGCACGACAAATGAAAGTGTGAAGGCAGAAATAGCGCGATTGCTGAACATCATCTCCCCGCCTCAGGAAAACATCGATCGTTATGCGCTGCCCGAAGAGGAAGCCGCCAAACGGCCGCCGGGCTTTGCAAAGCCTGAGAGATCCGATCCTGAAGGCGCGGTGGCATGCGAGAGCATTTGGGCATCCGGGTTCCCCACCGACGTGGTAGATCCTCCGGTGTGCCTGCTGTACCGCTCGTTCATGGAAGAGGGCTTTGAATATCGGCTCTACTACCCGGAAGAAAGACGCGGGGACGCGGCTTTTCTGGAATACGTGGAAGCCTCCGTCGAGGCATTGCGAGAGAGCCGCGCGGTTTATGACCCGCTCTCAGAAATTCGGAGCATCAATCTGATTTTCACCCTGCTCCCCAGCCCATTGGGCTTTTTAGCCGAGGTGCCCCGCCTCGAGGAGCCTCTCCACGGCGGGGCGCCTTGCCCGATCTCGGTTTTCCCGCTGGCCCTTGGTGATGAAATTGCGATTTTCAAACAGACCATCGCGCATGAGGTGTTCCACTGCTTGCACTTTTTCCGCGTTGGCAGTCTCGGGACCGATGCCGAGACCTGGTACGTAGAAGGTATGGCGGAGTACTTTAGCAACGTGGTCTATCCAACAGTCAATGATGAGCACCGGCGAGCCGAAGAATTCGACATCAGGTCAGCATCTGAATCGCTGTTGGATATGAGCTACGTAAACGCGATTTTCTTTCAACATTTGGGGAACCGCTTTGGCAACGCCTACTTGCTGGACTTGCTGGATGTTCTGGCCGCCGCGGGGGGCACGTCTGAAACACAGGCCGCGGCCCTGGCCGGATTCGGCGATATGCAAACCGTGATCCATGAATTTGGACAGGCTTACTTGATGAAAAACATCCCCGATACCGGTGGTGGGCGGTGGCCTATCAACATATACATTCACCCATATGATTACTTCGACATCGGTGAAGGGGGGGATGTCCTCGTTTTGGCAGCACCCTTTACACTAGCGCGATTCCGGCTGAACTTTGACGAAGACCGAGAATATGCGATAGCACGCAATGTTGACGGCGCGGCGGGCGAGGATTCCTGGCGCCCTCCTCTGCCAGAGGGCTTTGTAGATATCCCGGACAGCCTGCGCACTTCCTGCCAGACCGATCCCGAGCGCACAGTTTTGCTGACCTCGGCAACGGACTCGCTCACCGCCTACACCAACCTGGAACTGAGTTTCACTTCTTCCGAGACAGGATATATGGATTGCTGTCTTGTGGGGACGTGGGAGCAGGGAACTGAAGAAATCCGGCGTAACCTGATGGCTCTGCCGTATGGAATTCTTCTCGACCTATCGGGACGGTTCTTCCTGACGATCAGCGCAGAAGGCATCATGACCTTCGCACCGCAGGCCTTGACCTACACCGTCATGATCGGTGATGAACCCGCGGCCGTGGATCTTGTGGGGTTCAGCGTGTCCGAATTCACCACACCGGTAGAGGGAACCATCGTTACCTCCTCCGAATCTACAAGTTTCGTAATCACAGCAACGACCGCGGCGGGCAGCGCGAGTTACCCGTTGGGAGGCTTTGGCGGGGCTCCTGTGGGAGAGTGGAACTACACCTGCAGCGACACCACCTTGACGGCCATCATCCCGCCGGCGTTAGCGCCCTTTGGAACCAGTACCTACATGCGCATTTCTGATATCCCAGCCCTCCCGTAAACCGGCGAAGAATTTCCCGCAGCGCTAGGGGAGATTGCTTCGGTGAGTTTACACTGAGCGAAGCGAAGTGCTCGCAATGACGGAGCGCGGTGTGGGGACCCACAGCGCCCTCGCAGATTGACCTGTCAAGTTATTACTACTCCAATTTCCCTAGCCACACGGGGTAGTAACCACAATAACTTGACACACCCGGTGCTTTTATAGTTCACAACGTTCCACAACCAACTCGAATGAACAATTGCGGCTCAGCGGTTTTTGCTGTACATTTGAACACGTCTCTCGCTACTCAGGAGAATTGATGCATCGACCGGCTGCTCTCATCGCATTAGTGTTCGTGCTTGGCTTAGCGGCCTGCCGCGCCCCGCAGGCTGGCGAGGCAGTGAGCCAGGGATTGCCGGCTGGCCAAACGAGCACTGCGCTGACGCAACCTACGGCGAGTGCAACGCCCTCTTTCGACGAACTGTTGACCCTGGCACAAGACACAGCCAACAGCGGCGATTGGGCAGGCGCGATCGCTTTACTGGATCAGGCCATCTTGATGAACAATACGAACGCCCAGGCTTTTTTGTTGCGCGGCAACGTTTATAAAGCCTCGGGCGATCTGGCGCAGGCGATCAACAACTATGACCAGGCTGTGGCCATCGACCCGAATCTTTCGGCCGCCTTTCAGAACCGCGGGCTGGCTTACGCCGAATTAGGCGAAACGACCCAGGCGCTCGCCGACCTTTCTCACGCGATCGAAATTTCGCCGGGCTTTGCTCTGGCGTATCGCAATCGCGCCGAGCTGCAACGCAGCTTGGGCAATACCAGCGCGGCCAGTTTTGATCTGCAGGTATACCTGAGCCTGGTGCCCAACGCGCCTGATCGCGCCGCAGTAGAAGCTGAGATCGCCGCACTCCAGGAGGAGACTGCCCAAAATGCCGGCGAAGAAGGTTTGCTTTTCTTCGATGATTTCTCTGATCCGAATAGCGGCTGGTATACCAATGGCGACCCAGTTTCGACGGGCTCATATTCCGGTGGCGGGTATGTGTTGGTGGAGAAGCAACTGAGCACAGCCGTGTGGGCTTTGCCAGGCCGGATTTTTAGCGATGTGCGCATTGAAGTTATGGCAACGAAGCAAGCGGGGGATGAAAAAAGCAATTGGTTCGGAGTGATGTGCCGCGTGCAAGGCACAACAGGAAGCGCTAAATTTTATATGCTCATGGTCACCAGCGATGGTTATTATGGTATCGCTAAACGGATTGAGGAAGACTCTTTTGAATTGATTCAGCAGGATGCGCTGCTATTCAGCAGCGCAATAAATCAGGGTAACAGCACCAACAAAATTACAGGTATCTGCTCAGGCAACCAGCTTGCTTTGTACGTAAATGATCAGTTACTAGTTGACGTTACTGATTCCGATCTAGCTTCTGGTCAAGTCGGAATGTTCGCAGGAACCTTTGCCGAGGCTGCCGACACGAGCATCTTTTTCGACGATTTCGAAGTGTTTTCTGAGCCAGCTCAATAGGGAAATTAAAAGCCCCGCAAGAGCGGGGCTTTTTTATAGGCCACAAAAATCTATTCAACTAAGCTAACATCTTGAGCCTGCGGGCCTTTTTCGCTTTCACCGACCACAAATTCGACGCGCTGGCCTTCTTTGAGGCTGCGGAAGCCATCGGCGTTGATCGAAGAAAAGTGGACGAAAATGTCGCCGCCGGCGTCGCGCTCTAGAAAGCCATATCCTTTGGCACCGTTGAACCACTTCACCGTGCCCAGTTCTTTGTCTGCCATGCTTACCCGTTCTCCTCTCGATGTGGGCTGGACCCGGCACCACTAGCTGCCGGACATTCTGCTGGATTTTACTTAAAGATGTGGGGCTGTCAAGCATTTTTCCGAAGGTAGAGTCGCAAAAACTGCTAGAATAAAGCGAGAGTGTTCCCGAGATATGCTTGATAGAGTTCGCCGCTTATATATCCCAATCCTCACCCAGATCACAATACCCT
>JBKJWG010000322.1:0-13403 GCA_046716985.1 Anaerolineales bacterium
GAGCGCATCCGCCAGATCGAAGGCAAGGCGCTGCGCCGCCTGCGCCACCCGATGCGGGCGCGCAAATTGCGCGAATATTTGTAAAACAGCCGGTTTCAAGTTGCAAGTTCAAGACTTTTAACAAAAAGCCGCACTGTGCGGCTTTTTTATAGAGCATCGAAACCTATTTTCATGACTCGCCGTAGTACAAGGTTACAAAATGCATTATCGAATTCCAACCAAGATTGCCACCCTTCGCTACGCTCAAGGGCAAGCTCTGGGCGGATGGCTGCGGCCGCGTATCTAATTCAGACGCATCTCACTGTTATGAGCGGCCGCGACGCCTCGCCTTCCTCGCAATGACAATCAATACTGTCATCCTGAGGAGCGCTCCAGCGCGACGAAGGATCGTCGCTGCGACGTCTTCTGAATTACCTCCATCGACAAAATAACAAGGGTTGCTTTGGCCTCTTGACATCATATTCAATATCCGTATAATCAATTCGATATCCATCTAATTAGATTTAGGACGAAATGGACGCCACGACTACCGAAACTCAGCTCCTAGATTTCTTCAAGGCCCTGGCTGAGCCCAAGCGTCTCAAGATCGTCGGCATTCTGGCTCAGCAACCCTACTCCGTCGAGGAACTGGCCGCCATGCTCGATCTACGCGAGTCGACCGTGTCACATCACCTCAGCTTACTGGCTGAAGCCGGTCTGGTTAGCGCACGCGCTGAAGGCTATTACAGCATGTACCAACTCGAGAGTGATGCTTTGCATCAGATGGCTGAACGCCTGCTGGCTAAAGAAACGCTGCCGGCTATCGTGCAGGATGTCGACCTCAACGCCTACGACGCGGCCGTGGTGCGCAATTTCAGCGAGGCCAGCGGCAAGTTGAAAACGCTGCCCACCCAGCAAAAGAAATTCCAGGCGGTTTTGCGTTATGCCGCGCGGTTATTCGATAAGAAGAAACGCTACAGCGAAAAAGAAGTCAACCGCATCTTGGGCCGGCTGCACGACGACACTGCCAGCCTGCGGCGCGGTTTGATCGAATTTAAATTGATGAAACGGGATAAAGGCGTATATTGGTTAATTTAGTAAGAGCTGATGCCAGAAGAAGCCGAGAAGATTTACCTTGCCCTAAGGAATTCCTCGCTGCGCCCGGAATGACAATCTAACAGACTCAAGCTTGCGGTTTATGCAAGCAGCTACTGGCTATTTCGCAAACGGAGAGACGCCCATCTTTTCCGCCGCCTCGGGGGAATAATACGGATCGTCGCCCTCTTCGTGGGAGGTGATGTCCACTATCTGCTTGACTTCGGGCGCGGCCTGCATAATGGCGCGCTCGATGCCCTGGCGCAGAGTAACCGCCGCCATGCCGCAGCCCTGGCAACCGCCACCCATTTCCACGAACACGGATTGTTCTTTGACGTCCTTCAGCAGCACCCAGCCGCCGTGGCCAGCCACGCCCGGGTTGATGTACTCGTCGATCACTTTCTGCACCTTCTGGGCCAGCGGATCCTCCCACTGGCGGCCAGGCTGCAGTTCCGGCGGGAACTGGTCGCGATGTGGGTATTCAATGTTGAAGCCGGCCGTGTAGCGCTTCTCGTCGAAATCGACGCGTGAGCCGCGGATCTTTTCGGCCACCGCTGAGTCGAAGATCAGATCGAACTCGCCTGCGGATTGGATCAGATCGGTATCGGCAGCGGCGCTGCGTTCCTGAAACTTGAATTCGGTCTGGTAGCCGCCGCCGGGCAACGTGCCGCGGATGGCGACGCGTACGACAAGCCCGGGCTTGCCGCGCGTGCGGATCAGCTCGGCGATCTTTTCGGCCGCCGTCGGGCTCTTTTCGATGACTTCGTTCGTCTTTACCGCTTCACTCATTCTATTTGTTCACTTTCACACAATCGCCTAGATTATACCGCCAGAAGAAAACAAAATTCGCCCTGTCGGTTTCCTGACAGGGCGAATAAATACTATCTAAGGATGGCAAAGACTTTTAGATCGCCTCATAGGCGGTTTCGCCATGAAGGGCTTCATCTAGACCTTTCCGCTCTTCCGCCTCAGTAACTTTGACTTGCATCACTTTGTCAATTAACCAAAGGGCGATATAGCTGAACCCAAAAGCGTAGGCGGCAGTGAGTACGACACTCAGCGTTTCAAACAAGAAGAATGTAACGCCGCCTGCCAATAAACCATCCGCCCCGGCGGGGTTCCATAGTGTCGTGGCGAACAGCCCAGTGCAGATAACACCCAGCACTCCGCCGACGCCATGTACGCCCCATACGTCCAAGGCATCGTCAAGCTGCAGGCGGTTCTTCCAGGCCACTGCGAGATAGCAAACACCGCCCGCCAAAATGCCGATGGCGATGGCGCCGCTAATGTTTACGTAACCTGCAGCGGGTGTGATCGCAACCAAGCCCGCAACGGCCCCGGTCAACAGCCCGATGAACTTAGGCTTCTTCTCAACACCCCAGGCGATGAACAACCAGGTTAGCCCGGCGATCGAGGCAGCGATATCGGTGTTGATGAATGCCGTGACGGTTATCTCGTCGACGCGCAATTGTGAGCCCGCGTTGAATCCATACCATCCAAACCAGAGCAAAGCAGTTCCAAGAGCCACCAAGGGGAGACTGTGAGGACCGCGATCTTTTACTTTGCGCCGGCCAACAAACAACACAGAGGCCAGGGCTGCAAAGCCGGCTGTGGTGTGTACGGCTGTTCCGCCTGCAAAGTCGAGCACGCCCCAGGAGGCGAACAATCCGCCGCCCCAAACCATGTGAGCAATCGGGAAATAAACGAATAACAGCCACAGGGTCAGGAAGATCATGTAGGGTGCAAAGCGAATGCGATTAGCAAAGGCGCCCGTGATGAGGGCCGGGGTGATGATGGCGAACATCATCTGATAGGCGACGAAAACAAGCAGAGGAATGTTATTGTTGGCTGACAGCGCATCTGTTGGAAGGATGCCGCGCAAAAATGCGTGGTCGAGATTTCCAATGACGCCGCCCGCGCCACCGCTGAACACCAAGGAATACCCTACTGCCCACCAGATCAGCGTCGTCCAGCCCATGGAGACGAAACTTTGCATCATGATGGACAGCACGTTCCTGCGCCCCACCAGGCCGCCATAAAAAAAAGCCAGCCCGGGTGTCATCAACATCACCAAGCTGGTTGCGACCAACATAAAGCCAGTATTACCGGTATCGAACATGCTCGCCTCCCGAAAGATAAATTGCCAAGATTTTTATCATACCGCGAATACAGCATCGAGCCAGCTCGCAATCCTGCTTGTCTAGTCCGCAGCTCTCGTCGCATGAGAGCGAAAATTTCGTTTCCCTGTTCATGGACAACGTGGCTTATTGCTGGTTCAATGACGGCTACACCGATGACAGAAAATAACGCTAATCGTAGTAAAAACGCTCCCCGGCCCCTGCGGGCCAAGCTGATCTTCAATACCATTGCCGGGCATGCCGAGGAATCGCCCGCGCAGCTGACCCAGATCCTGATCGAGATGCAGAACCAGCAGATCATGCCTGAGGTCTTCATCGTGCAGCCCGATTCGGACGTGGGCGCCATCGTGCGGCATGCCATTCGGGATGGCACTCGCCTGATCGTGGTATCAGGCGGCGACGGCACAGTGGAAACGGTGGCCGCCAACATGGTGGGCTCGCCGGTGACGCTGGGCATCATCCCTACCGGCACACGCAATAACCTGGCGCTCAACCTGGGTATCCCCATGGCGATCCCGGACGCGGTGGCGATCTTGCGCAGCGGCACTTCGTTGCGCATCGATGTGGGCATAGCCAGCTCCAAGGGCAAGCGTCAATATTTTTTCGAGATGGCTACCTTCGGCTTGCTCTCAGACCTTTTCCCCATGGCCGATCAGTTCCAACATGGCGATATAACTCGTCTTGGTGAACTATTCACCACTTTTGTTTCCGCCACGCCCAGCGAGGTGCATCTAACGTTGGATGGCAACGAACAGATCAAGGCCATTGCACATTTGGTTGTGGTTGCCAACATGCCTTATATTGGCCCTAACTTCCAAATTGACCCACGCGTTACGTTCAGGGATGGCAGCTTGGATGTTTTCATGTTTCCAGAATCCAGCAAGCTCCACCTGATCTCGTTCGCTTTGCGCTCATTAGCCGGCACTGTTGACCAGGAAGCCATAAGACATTTCCGCGTTAAGCAGCTGCGACTAAGATCTAAACCGCCAATGGCTGTCATGGCCGACAGTGTCGAACTAGGCTCCGGTGCTGCGAAGATCGAGGTGGTGCCGCGCGCCCTCACGGTGATGGCTGGTTCCACGCGTGGCAAAGGCCCGGCAAAATCAGAAGTGGCTCAGCTGAAAGAAACTGCATCATGAAAAACGATCCGCCTCCCGTTCCGCTTACGCCGCCGGGCGCGCCCGCCATTGCGCGCAAACATGCGCGCCGCCGCCCCTATGTAATTGCGGGGCTGCTCATCGGCCTGATCGCTTTTTGGATCATCATACCGAGCGCGTCGCGCACTTCTTTGGCGGCTGCGTTGCTGGCGCAGCGTGGGTTAATGGCAACCATGTTGCTATTCTTAATTGTGGCTCTCTCATTGCTATGGGCCAAAGGCCAGCGGATCGACAACCGCGTATTCCTTTTCGTCAACCTTTGGGGGCAGCGGCCCTTCTGGTTGGATGCGCTTATGTGGCTTGCGACCCAGCTCGGCAATGGGTTCACCGCCTTTATTGTTGCAGTAGTTCAGTTCCAGGCGGGCGACCGCGGTTTCGCCTTCGCGCTGATATTGGGCACGCTCACGCTCGGTCTCATGGTCGAAAGCCTCAAATGGCTCACCAACCGGGCGCGGCCCTTTATTGCGAACGAACAAGCCCGCATCGTTGGCTGGAAGGAGCCGGGTCGTTCATTTCCCAGCGGGCATACCTCGCAAGTCTTTTTCCTGATGACGATGCTAAACAATCATTTTCATCCCAGTCTCGGCATTGCGGTTCTGTTGTTTGTCGCTGCTGCCGTAACCGGAGTCACCCGCGTATATTTGGGGGCGCATTACCCCCGCGATGTGATCGGCGGCACTGTGCTAGGCCTTGGCTGGGGCATCTTGATCACCCTGATAGACCCTTACTCCTTTATCCCTTTGCCGTTTTAAAACTACACCGACAAGTTAAAAATCCCGGATTCAGATATGTTGGATTTGAAACAATCGTGAGACGGTTTCCTCCCTTCGCTACGCTCAGGGCGGGCTCTGCACGCTTGCCTAAGGCAAGCTTAGCTCGCTCGGAATGACAAGGTAGAGGAAAACTTCACCCTTAGAAATCCATAAGATCCACTTCAGCTATTGACAAAGCCTGCCTGGCTTCGTAAACTAAGACACGATGAACACACTAATGGTTGCGTTAGCCGCTCTAGCTATTGCGATGATGATGAGCCCACAAGCCTCCCGTGCCCGGGTGGCGGTGCGCGCGCGCATTCTTCGCCGGCGCAAACGCTAGTCGCCATTCACCGAAAACATCCGGGCTGCCTCACGGCAGCCTTTTGTTTTTAACTTGGCTGTATACTGACGAGGTCAAATGCCCGAACACATCTTGGTGGCCGTCGCCTGGCCGTATTCAAATTCCGATATTCATGTGGGCAACCTGACCGGCTCCTATCTGCCGGCTGACATCTTCGCGCGCTACCACCGCCTAAAGGGCGATAACGTACTGATGGTCTCGGGCTCGGACGCGCACGGCACGCCGATCACGGTCAAAGCGGACGCCGAGGGCGTTTCCGCCGAAGAGATCTATCAGCGCTTCCAACCGCGCTTCATCGATCTATTCAAAAAGCTGGGGCTCACCTACGACCTGTTCACCAGCACGCACACCGAAAACCACGCCAAGGTTTCGCAGTCCATTTTCCTGGCGCTCAAAGAGAATGGCTACCTCTATACCGAAGAGCAGCAGCAATGGTATTCGCCGACTTTGAAAAAGTTCCTGCCCGACCGCTATGTGGAGGGAACCTGCTACATCTGCGGCTACGAAAACGCCCGCGGCGACCAGTGCGACAACTGCGGCAACGTGCTCGACTCGACGCAGCTGATCAACCCGCGCGCCAAAGTGGATGGCTCCACCCCCGAGCTGCGCAAGACCACCCACTTCTTTCTTGACCTCGGCAAGCTTGAGCCGCAAATCGTCAAGTTTCTGGAAAGCCGCAAAGAATATTGGCGCCCTAACGTGGTCAAGCGCTCGCTGGGCTGGATCAAGGCTGAAGGCCTGCACGGCCGCCCGATCACGCGTGACCTCGACTGGGGCATTCCTGTGCCGGTCGAGGGCTGGGAAGATAAGCGCCTTTACGTGTGGTTCGAGGCCGTGATCGGCTATCTCTCGGCGCCCATCGAGTGGGCCGCTATCAGCGGGCAGCCAGCCGCCTGGCACAACTGGTGGACCGATGCGAAAGCGCGCTCCTATTATTTCATCGGCAAAGACAACATCGATTTCCACGCCATCATGTGGCCGGCCGAACTATTGGGCGCGGGCGCCGAGTTCGTCAAGATATTTGAGGGTACACCGGGCAAGCCGCTGAACTTGCCCTACGACGTGCCCGCCAACGAATTCCTCAACATGGAAGATCGTAAGATCTCGGGCAGCCGTGGTTGGGCGGTGTGGGCGAACGATTTCCTCGAGCGCTACGACCCCGACCCGCTGCGCTATTACCTGACCGTCAACATGCCCGAGACCAGCGACGCCAACTGGGATTGGGACGATTTCGTGCGCCGCAACAATAACGAACTCGTCGCCACCTGGGGCAACCTGGCCAACCGCGTGCTCTCGTTCGCCTATCGCAACTGGGATGGCAAGGTGCCCGAACCCGGCAGCCTGCGCCCCGCCGACGAAAAATTATTGAAAGAGGTTGAAGGCGGCTTCGACAGCGTCGGCAGGCTGCTGGACGCGGTGAAACTGCGCGCCGCGCTCGGCGAAGCCATGCGCTTGGCCTCTTCGGTGAACGTGTATCTCGACGAGCAAGCTCCATGGAGCGCGATAAAAACCGACAAGGCCGCAGCGGCCACCACGATCTACGTGGCGCTCAAAGCTATCGACAGCCTCAAGCTGCTGCTCTCGCCCTTCCTGCCGCACACCAGCGAGGCGCTACACCAAACGCTGGGCTACTTTGCACCGTTATTCGGCGAGCAATACACCGAAGCTCAGAAAGATAATTTAGGCAAGCACGAAGTGCTGCGCTACCGGCCGGCGGCTGTCCCCGCTGCCTGGGCGGCCAGCCAGCTAGAGCCCGGCCGCGTCCTGCGCGAGCCCAAGCCGCTCTACAAGAAACTCGAGCCCGAGGTTGCGGAGCAAGAGCGGGCGCGGATGGGGAGTTCAATAGGTTAGAAAAACAACTACCCACTGCAAAATGAAGTTATATAACTGCATTTTGCAGTGTTATAATTTGCCTTATGCTCAGGCCTATCTTGCGTACCCGGGAAACCGAATGGATCTTGCTATTCATAACGAGTCGCGGCTCAGGGTATGCCCAGGAAATTGGTGATTTCTTCGGCGCCAACCTGCGCAGCGTACAGCGCCAACTCGAACGGCTCGAAGCCGGTGGGGTTTTGCAAAGCCGAAAGATCGGTAGGACGCGCGTCTTTTCCTTCAATCCTCGCTATCCGTTTCGAGAGCAGTTGATCGCATTGCTGAACGAGGCGAAAAGGTACTATCCTCCAGATCAAAGCGAAGCCCTTGATTTTCAACGCAGGCGGCCGCGGCGAACAGGCAAACCGTTATGAAATCGATCAAGACGATGTCACAGGCTGAGCTGGCCGCTTACATCCAGGGTGTATTCCGTACTGAGGGACTAGACATAGTCCTGACGGGCGGCGCTGTGGTGGCTCTGTACTCAAAAGGAAAGTACGTCTCGCTGGATCTGGATTTTGTGGAGCGAAGCTTTGCAAGCAGCCGCAAGATAAAAGCGGCTATGGCCGGCCTGGGTTTCAAGCAAAAGGGACGTCATTTCGTCCATGCCGATTCAAAATACTTCGTCGAATTCGTCGCCCCACCGCTCTCGATTGGCAATGAACCCGTAGAAAAATTAGCCGCCATCACTTTAAAGACCGGTACCTTGCGCACCCTGACACCCACAGACTGCGTAAAAGATCGCCTGGCGGCCTTTTATTATTGGAATGACAAGCAGAGTTTGGAACAAGCCTTGCTGATCAGCCGTTCACAAAAGATAAAGATGCGCGAGGTTCAGCGTTGGTCTCGAGCAGAGAAGATGCTGGATAAATATCGCCAGTTTGAAGTTGCGCTAAAGAGACCGTAGCCAGTTACTTCCCCATCCCCAAATACCGTTCCCTTGCTTCTTGTCTAGCTTCTCGATAGCATAACGCAGCATCGTGCGCGGCATGGCGGCCGCGTGCTGGTCCAAGAACTTGAGCACCCGTGGCCTATCCACGTCGCCCGCCGCCCGCAGCATCCATCCGGCGCCCTTGTGCACTAAGCTTGTCCCGAGGAAGTCGCTTGGCGACGACGAGGGATCTTCCTTGTCCTTGAGCAATAGTTCGGCGATCTTGAAGGTGTCTTCCACCTCGCCCAGACGAATGAAGTGCGCGGTAGCCACAATGGCAGTGCGGCGCTCGTACCACTTTTTAGATTTAGCCAGTTTGTACAAGACCGCGCGCGGTTTGTCTTCCAGGTAACGGCCGATCACGTGATAGGCAGCCAGGTCGACCAGATCCCAGCTATTAACCCGGTCGTGGCGGCGCAGGTAAAGATCGTATAGTTCCTTCAGGCGCCCTTCAGGCCGTTTTTTGCTGGCAGCCGACTTGCCCATGATGCTCATGGCGCCGGCCCGCGCTTGATGGATCGGGCTTTCCATCAGTTTCTCGATCTCGTTCACCGGCATATCGATGAATTCCTTGGCCAGCTCAAAAACCTGGCCCATACGCACGCCGATGAAGTCCTTGTCCTCCGGGAAATAGCGCACGTACTTCTTGCGCTCTGCGGCAGATTGGTATGCTTTCAGCCGTTTGATAAATTCGGCAGCGGTAAGTTTGATTGGCACAGCTAGATTATAAGATCTCGGCCGGCATCTTAATACGCTCGGACAGCTTATCACAACGCGCTGGTCGGTTAGCGAATCACGTGCGTCCGCCAAACCCTCTGCACTTCAGCAAGCCAGGTATCTTCAAAGGAGATCCCGCTGCGCAGCATCAACCACACCGTCAGCGGGAGAGCATAGCCGACTAGGGCCCACTCGCTGCCAAACGCGAATGGCACGATCAACGTCCACGAAATGATCCACAAGATCAACTGGCGCAAATATTCAACGCGCCCAAACGCAGGCAGCAGCAGAATGAAATGATAAGGGAAGACATAAGGCATTAGAAATGAGCCGGCCGCCATCAGGTGAATGGGGTCTTTGCGATTCGAGAACAAAAACATGAGCGCGCCGAGCAGCCCGATCGGCCAACCCAGCACGTACCAGCCCATGGCGGCTGTGTGTTTGTACTCTCCAAGCACGTGAATACCGATCGCCTGCGCCGGCCACCAGCCCCATATCAGAACGCTCAAGATGGCAAAGATCACGCCGGCAATGAACCAACTGCGCCGCGCCAGCAGGGCGAACGCGCCAATGGTGGGCTTGACCAGCAAAAGCGGCACACCCCACGGCAGCAGCAAATAGCCCAGCAGCATCCAGCCATCCACCTGCCCATCCCAGGTCAGGATCAGAATCGGGAAACTCAGCACGGCCATCAACGCTGCCACGTAGCCCCAACGCGTGCGGCTTTCGCGCAGCGTGGCAATTGCCACCGCCGCGACGGTGATGCCGTTCGAAAAGGCGAGGCCCCAGCGCCAGGGCAGCGCCGCGAGCGGGTTTGCCAAAAATTTCGTCCAGCCAGGGTACCAGAACGCAGCTTCCTGCCCGGGGCCAAGCACCATGTACCAATCCCAGCCCAACAAGGGAACGCGGTAAAGGATCAAGCCCAGAAAGAATGCCCCCACAAGGACCATGGCCGCCGCGCGCCAATCTGGAAACTGGAGACCCTGTCCAGATTCTGGGCCTCGGCGGAGCGGTTTGCTGAGCCAATTTAGATTCATCGAGTTAATTGAAGAAATTATTCTATAGCATTTTGCGCAACCAGGTTCAGAACTGGGAGAGGCGGTGCTTCGCGACATGGTTTGTCGCACGCCGCCTCTTCTTCTCTTTCATCCACGCCGGAGAGTTAGTCAAAAAATGGCTGGCGTGGATAGCTAAATCACAATGTTGACCAGCTTGCCCTTGACCACGATCACCTGCTTCGGCTCCTTGCCGTCCAGCAGCTTGCGCACGGCTTCGCTGACCAGGGCGCGCTCTTTGGCATCCGCCTCGCTGATCTCAGCCGGCACAGTGATGCGGTCGCGCAGCTTGCCGTTCACCTGCACCACCAATGTGATCACGTCTTCCTTGGCAGCATTCTCATCCGCCTGCGGCCAAGCTTGCTGGTGCACGGAGTAGGGATTGCCTGCCAGCGCCCACAGTTCCTCGGCGATGTGCGGCGTAATGGGCGCCATCAGGCGCAGGTAAATATCGCGCGCCTCAGCCCACTCGGGGCTGCTGGCCGCGCCGGCATCGCGCGCTTCATGCAGGGTGTTGGCTAGCTCCATCAACGCCGAAACGACCGTGTTGAATTCAAAATTCTCCAAATCTCGGCTCACGCGCTTGATCGTCTGGTGCACTTTGCGGCGCAGCTCGCGCCCGACCTTTGGGTCAGCTTTCTTTCCACCTTTGTTCTCTTCCGTGAACAAGCTCCACATGCGAAACAGCCAGCGCACTACGCCCTGGATGTTTTCGGTGTTCCACGGGCCGCCTTCGGCCCAGCGGTAGGCGAACATCAGGTAAGCTCGCACCGTGTCGGCACCGAAGGTGCGCACCAATTCATCCGGGTCGACCGTGTTGCCGCGCGATTTGCTCATGCGTTGGTGATCGGTACTCAGGATCTGGCCCTGGTTGCGCAGCTGCAACATGGGCTCGTGGCCCTCTACGATGCCCATATCGCGCAGCGCTTTCCAAAAGAAGCGCACGTACAGCAAATGCATCACCGCGTGTTCGGCGCCGCCGGTGTAGCTATCCACCGGCATCCAGTAGTCATATTCCTTTTGTTCGAAGGGCGCCTTATCGTAATGCGGGCTCAGATAACGCAGGGAATACCACGACGAACACATGAAAGTATCCATCGTATCGGTGTCGCGCTCGGCGGGTTCGTTGCAATTCGGGCAGGTGGTCTGCTTCCATGTGGGATGCAGCTTCAGCGGGCTTTCACCGGTCGGCTTCCACTCCACGTCGTCGGGCAACAGCACGGGCAGTTGGTCTTCGGGCACTGGCTGCACGCCGCAGGTCTTGCAATACACCATGGGGATGGGCGCGCCCCAATAGCGCTGGCGCGAGATCAACCAATCACGAATGCGGTAACCTACCGCGGCCTTGCCGGCTTTTTTCTTTTCCAGATAGGCGATGGTTTTCTTGACCGCTTCGTCGGCATTCGTGCCAGTCAAGGGGCCGCTGTTGATCATCACGCCCGAATGCGCGGCCGCCTCTTTCATTTTCTTGCCATCCAGCAGTTCGGCGTCGGGCGCCTGGATCACCGGGCGCACCTCCAAGCCAAACTTGCGCGCAAAGGCGAAGTCGCGCTCGTCGTGAGCGGGCACGCCCATAATGGCGCCCGTGCCGTAGGTCATTAGCACGTAGTCGGCCACCCAGATCGGGATGCGCTCGTCGTTGACCGGGTTGATCGCATAGCCGCCGGTGAACACGCCGGTCTTTTCGCGGTCAGTGGCTTCACGCTCAATATCGGTTTGGCGCGTGGACTCTTTGATATAGGCATCCACTTCGGCTTTTTTATCTTTCGTCGTAACCTTGGCCACCAGCGGATGCTCAGGCGCAAGCACCATGAAGGTCGCACCCCACAACGTGTCGGGACGCGTGGTGAAGATGACGATCTCGTCGCCTTGCTCTGGCTTGAAAGTCACATTGGCGCCCTCCGAGCGGCCGATCCAGTTCGTTTGCAGGGTTCGGATATTTTCGGGCCAGTCGATGCCCTCGAAATGTAGCAGCTCGTCGGCATAGTTAGTGATGCGGAAGAACCATTGCTCCAGATTCTTTTTGATCACCGGCGTACCGCAACGCTCGCACACGCGGTTCACTCCCACCACTTGCTCGCGTGCCAGCGTGGTGTTGTCTTTGGGGCACCAATCCACCGCCGCCATTTTGCGATAGGCCAGGCCGTGTTTATTCAGCTGCAGGAAGAACCATTGCGTCCAGCGATAGTATTCCGGGTCGGCGGAGACGGCCTCTCGGCGCCAATCGAACATATTGCCCATGCTGCGCATTTGTTCACGCATGCGCTCGATGTTGGCGTAAGTCCATTTTTTGGGATGGACGTTGCGCTTGATCGCCGCGTTCTCGGCCGGCAGCCCGAAGGCGTCGAAGCCCATCGGGAACATGACGTTATAGCCGCGCATGCGCATGTAGCGGGCGCGCGCGTCCGAGGGTGTCATGGCGTACCAGTGCCAAATGTGCAGATCGCCGGAGGGGTACGGCAGCATGGTGAGCGCGTAGTGCTTGGGGCGCGTCTCATCGATGTCAGCGTGGTACAGCCCATCGACTTCCCACTTCTTCTGCCACTTGGCCTCTATCTCTGCCGGAACGTATTTTTCTGCCATTCTTCTCCTTCTTAATGAGTAGCTGTCGCTTTTTTATCTTTTTTGTTTCTAAATCAGCAATCAGCAATCAAAAATCAGCAATTTTTTTTAATCCTTCCGCGTTCATCCTTAAAAACAAACGACCCTCATCCCAATTGGGACGAAGGCCGATAACCTCCGCGGTACCACCCGCATTCCTGGCGAAGCCAGGCACTCAATTGCGCTAACGGGCGTCTCCGCCGCAACCTACTCTGCTTTCAGTTGCGGAGCCTGCTCTTTCGAGCGACAAGCGAGTTCGATCATTTACTCGGTATTCTGCGGATACCTCGCCGGATTTTCACCACACCATCCAGCTCTCTGGCAGATGATCTACTACTCTTGCCTTGGCTTACCTATTCAATTTTCAGTGGACCCAGAGGGATTCGAACCCTCGACCTCCTCAATGCCATTGAGGCGCGCTCCCAACTGCGCTATGGGCCCATACGCACGGAAAAGCACCGTGCTTGGGGAGTGTGCTAGTCGGCTGTCGCCGACTGACGCAACTCCATGGCGATTTGCCTTGCCCGCCCCCCGTCAACTCGCACAGTGGACCTGGCGGGATTCGAACCCGCGACCTCGTCAGTGCGATTGACGCGCGCTCCCAACTGCGCTACAGGCCCCTACGCACGGAAAAGCACCGTGCTTTAAGGAGTATGCGAGTCGGCTGACGCCGACTTACGCAACTCCAATGTTAAGGTTGGCAGATTGTACAGTAGCGAGTAGGGGCTGTCAAGCAAGGGTC